>NZ_FQZD01000005.1 GCF_900141835.1 Propionispora hippei DSM 15287
CTGTCGCTCGGAACGGATGCCATAAAGATAGCCAATAAAGATCATTTTGAAAAGGACAATCGGATCTACGGGTGGTCGTCCATTATCTTGACAATAGTAGGGGGTGGTCTTCTCGTATATAAACGAAAAATCTATGTATTTATCTATCTTTCTAAGCAGGTGATCTTCAGGAACTAATTGATCAATACAAACTAATTCGAATTTCATCTGCTGAGGTGCTCGTTCTTTAAGCATACTCTACCTCCTAACAAAATTAGGTCCATGCAGAATTAATTCTACATGGACCCTCAAAAACCATTTTCATACTATATACTTTTTCAACAAGCTGAGGGGAGCCGGCCTGATTTGATCAGGCCGGCTCCCCTTTTAGCTTGCCAGGCAGGCTGGCTATGTTAGTAATTCAGAGCTTTTGCGGAAGCGGTAGATTGTAAAGCTATCTTTTGGTTAGTGGGGATGCCGGCGCACGAAGTCGGGAATTTCGCCGGCCGGCAGCGCCGGACTGTACAAATAACCCTGATAGCGCAGACAACCCAGTTCTTTTAACAGGTCCCGCTGTTTGTTGGTTTCCACATACTCCACAATGACATCAATGTTCAAGGAGCTGCATAATGAGACAATGGAGGTAATAATTTCCTGATAGCTTCTGTCCTCCAGCACATCGTGGCTAAGCGAGCGGTCGATCTTAAGCGTATCGACGGGAAAATATTTAATATATTGGAGCGAACTGTGACCCATGCCGAAATCATCGATAGCAATGCGGACGCCGCAGCGATGGAGGGCCTCCAGTGTGGATAGAGAGCGTTGATCATTGCTTAAGGCGAATTTTTCGGTTATTTCTATTTCCAATTCATGCGGGTCCAACTGATTCCGCTCAATGGCAATGGCGATATCTTCCAGCAGGTTTTTCTGATAGAGCTGCAACACCGAGACGTTGATGGACAGACGCAACGAAGGAAACTTTTCCTGCTTCCAGGTTCTTAGCTGGTTGCAGGCTGTGTCAATGATCCATTTTCCCAGCCGGTCAATGATACCCGCTTCTTCAGCCAGCGTAATAATGACCGGCGGCGGTATTCTGCCATAGGTCTCGTGGGTCCAGCGCAGCAGGGCTTCGACGCCGATGACCCGGCCGGTGGCGTCGACCTGGGGCTGATACTCCAGGAACAGCTCGTTGCTTCCCAATGCCTGCAGCAGATCACGGGCCAGCGAACGGGCCATGGTGCCCTGACGGTCATTTTTTTCCAGCAAATGCTGGGGAGCAGGTGTATGCCAATAATCGGCGGTTTGAATTAAGGAAATAAAAGAGTTGTGAATTTCAGTCTCTTTCTTTTTCTCGGCTTCTTTAACAAAAGGCAGGTAGATTAACAGTCCTAACAGCAGATTTGCCAGTTGCAGCAAGGCTCCCTGCCAGGATGCCGTGACCAGGTAACCGCCGAATAAGGCCGGTGTGGTCCAGGTGGCATAATAGCTGGGAGTGGGAACCAGACCGGCACTAATCACGACATAAGAGATAAAGGTTAACAGGGCGGGAACCAGGAGAAAGGGGAGGAAGTAAAGCGGATTCATTACAATCGGCAGGCCGAATAACAGGAGTTCATTGATGTTGAACAGAGCGGGAATAAAAGAAAGCTGGGCGATGCGCAGTGTGCTTTTGTGCTTGGCGATATACAGCAGGCAGACAATCAGGCATAGGGTAGCGCCGGAGCCGCCCAGAAAGACAAACTGATTGAAAAAAAAGTCGGTGAATATTTCCTGCGGCGGCAATCCGGCCGAGACTGCCGCCTGATTAGCCAACCCGGCAGGAGAGTAAACCTCGCGCATAACGGGAAACAGCAGGTCATTGCCATGGATGCCGAAAAACCATAGGATTTGCACAAGCAGGACAAACAGCAAGGCCCGGCCCAGCGGCCAGGTTATGTAAGTAAACAGATGACTGAGCTGCGTACTGAGATAAGCGTGTATGTCATATACGCTCAGCCAGTGCAACAGGACTTTGACGGCAAAGCAGCCGGCAAGCAGCAGCAGGTAGGGGATGATGGCCGAGACAGCCTGGCCGATGATTAGCGATTCCTCCTCATCGGCCAGCAGGGAGATGTTGATGGCCGGCAGCGAGCAAAGAAAAAGAAAGGCTTCGGTCATGACAAAGGCCGTAATGATGGCCAAAAGCAGACCGCTTTTGCCCAGCCAGGGGCCGCCCGGCTCAGCCTGGGCAAAAGGCTGCAGCAGCAGGATGAAGCAGGATAGGGAAACAAACGAGGCAATCAGGGGATGCACTTTTTCCTGACTGTTACGGGGATGAGTTTCCGCCAAAAAGTAGCTGATGGCTACAACAAAAAGGATGGATATGATGGAAAATGAACTGTTTATCAAGGCCTGACCACCGCGATACCAGGACTCCCCGAATAGGGAAGTCATCCATTGCTGAAAGGGCAGTCCGGGGAAAAAAGTGATCATGGTGGCAAAGGAACCGGCTACGGCAGCCGGGGAAATAACGATCAAACTGCGACGGACTGCCAGGCAATAACGGTTTTTAGCCAATTTCTCCGCCAGGGCATGAATCCATAGTAGGTACATCGGTAAGGCCTCCTAGTAAATCGACGCCGGTAAATGATTAAGTCAGGTAAATTACAACATAATTCTACGGAATATGTTAAAATCCTCTGTTTGGCCCGGCCGGCACGCTGTCCGGCATTATTTATTTGTCATAGCGGCGGCACCTGCGGCATAGACATTGTATGTACGGGCGCAGCGAGCCTCGCGCCTATTGCATAAACGCCTGGCAGAATTTCATTCAACAGGACGATTTTATGATAATGACTGGGAGGAGTAGGTGCATGTCAAGTCAAGAATGTGTGGCCATGATACTGGCAGGCGGGCAGGGGAGCCGTTTGGAAAGTTTAACGAAAAGGATGGCAAAGCCGGCGGTGCCGTTCGGCGGAAAATACCGGATTATTGATTTTGTGTTGAGCAATTGCCGGAATTCCGCCATATATACTGTGGGTGTAATGACACAGTATCAACCGCTGGCGCTGCATCGCCATATCGGCTCAGGCAGTGCCTGGGATTTGGATAGAAAACATGGCGGTGTAGCGATCCTGCCGCCCTACACTCGGGAGCGGAGTGCCGAATGGTACAAGGGAACCGCCGATGCCATTTACCAGAACATTCATTTCATCGAGGCCCACCGGCCCGCCTATGTGCTGGTGCTTTCCGGCGATCATATTTATAAAATGAACTACCGGAAAATGCTGGAGGAACATAAAAGAAAGCAGGCGGCGGTAACTATTGGTGTCATCCGGGTTCCCTGGGAGGATACGGGTCGATTTGGCATTATGCAAGTAGATGAGACCGGCCGGATTACCCAGTTCCAGGAAAAACCCCCGCAGGCGAGCAGTAATCTGGCTTCCATGGGAATCTATATTTTCACCTGGGATAAACTGCGGCGCTATTTGGAACGCGATGCATTGACCGAACGGTCAGAACATGATTTTGGCAAAAACGTCATACCTGCCATGCTGGCGGAAGGAGAAATCATGCAGTCCTATACCCATGCCGGCTATTGGAAGGATGTGGGGACGATAGACAGTCTTTGGGAGGCTAATATGGATTTGCTGGGGTCCAACCCGGAGCTTGATTTACGGGCCGGCCGCTGGCCTGTTTATTCTCCGTTCAAAATCCAGCCGCCTCATTTTATTGGCTCATCAGCAAGGGTAAGCGATTCATTAATCAATCAGGGTTGCACCATTTTAGGCGAAGTGGAGCACTGCGTAGTCTTTTCGGGAGTCTATGTTGGAGAAGGGGCGAAGGTAAAAAATTCCGTACTCATGCCTGATGCCTATATCGGTGCGCAGGCTCAAATCAACCGGGCCATTGTCGACAGTCAGGCCAGAATCGGCAGCGGTGTCCAAATAGGCAGCGAAGGCGAGCCGATTGTGATTGCCGGTAAGACGGGAAATGAGACGCGAGGACATCAACCGGAAGCTGTTCTGCCGCAGAAGCAGGTAGGGTAGCCGGCAAGCAAAAAACAGTTCAATAAAGGAGCGGATTATGGAAAATGTAATGGGGCTTATTACCTTCGGCCGGCAGCAGGCGGCACCGGTTGAAATAAGCGGAATACGACATGTCGCGGTGTTGCCGTTTGGCGGTGAGTATCGGGTGATTGATTTTGTTTTATCCAGTATGGTTAATTCCGGTATAGAGAATGTCGGAGTATTGCTGCAAGGACAGTACCGGGCGGTTATGAATCATTTGCGTTCCGGCCGGGACTGGCAGCTTGCCGGGAAGCGGGGCGGGTTGCTTTTTTTACCGCTCCGGAACGAGGGAGACAGTGATGTAACCGGGTTTTACCACAATCTGGACTGCATTGAAGCCAGCTGTCAGGATTATATACTGTTGGCGGGAGGGCATCTGGTCTGCAGCCTGGACTATCGCCGGGTAAAGCATTTTCATCAATTGCATAAGGCTGATGTAACTCTGGTGGTAGGAGATAAAGGTTTGGCGGAAAAAGCAGGGGGAGACACAGCTTTGCGGCTGGACGCAGATGGTCGTGTCCGGGGACTTGACACCCAGGGGATGGTTTCACTGGATATGTGTCTGATGAGTAAGTCCTTATTTTTAGAGTTGGTGAGCGCCGCCTGCCGGGATGGTGCTTACGATACAATACTGGACGGAGTTTTGCAACAAGCAGGCCGGCTGCGTGTATACGGCTACCGCCATAAGGGTTATGTGGCCGGCATCGGTTCGGCGCAAAGCTACTACCGCCACCATATGGAGCTTCTGACCATGGAAAAGTGGCAGCAATTTTTCTCTGAGGCAGGTATGACCTATACCTGCGATCAGGAGGAACCGCCGGCCGTTTATTTGACGGGAGCCCGGGTGCGCAATGCCATTGTCGCCAGTGGCAGCCTGATTGGCGGTGTTATTGAAAATAGCGTCATTTTTCATGGTGTGACAGTAGAGCCTGGGGCGATTATAAAAAACAGCATCGTTATGCCTGGTTGTCATATTGCAGGCTATGCCCGGCTGGAGAATGTAATTTGTGATCAAGATGTTCATATTTCCCGGGGGAATTGTCTAAAAGGAACGGCCGGGCTGGCCATGGTCGTTTCCGGCGCGGCGCTGCCGCAGTAAGCAGATTTGGTGCAAGACCTTCAGCGGCGGAGCGGCAGCGTCAGGCTGGCCTGCTTTGGCAAGACAAGGAAAGGAGAGCGGGACGTGAATTTTGATAAAGCCGGATTTAAGAACAGTTTTATTAATCAGTTGCAGTCCATGTATGGCAAGGGCTTGGAGGAAGCCGATCTATACGAACAATACATGGCCTTTGGCGCTTGTGTCCGGGAAGTGATCAGTCAAAACTGGATACGGACCAGGCAGCAATACCGTTCAAAAAATGAAAAGCAGGTTTTTTATTTTTCCATGGAATTCTTGCTGGGCAAATTATTGGATATGTATTTAATCCATCTGGGTTTGAAAGAACCCTGCCGTCAGGCATTGGCGGAGCTGGGCATTGACTTGGCGGCGCTGGCCGAAGCGGAGCCCGACGCCGGGCTGGGCAACGGCGGGCTTGGACGCCTGGCAGCCTGTCTGCTGGATTCCATGGCCGCCATGCATTTGCCCGGTCATGGCTGTGGCATTCGCTATAAATACGGTCTGTTCGAGCAAAAAATCGTCGATCACCACCAGGTGGAACTGCCTGATAACTGGCTTAAAAACGGCTATATCTGGGAGTACCGCAAAGCCGATAAAACAGTGGAGGTCCGGTTCGGCGGCAAAATTACCCAAATTATTCAGCCCGACAAATGGTTGTTTATTCACGAAGATTACGAACCGGTCCTGGCCGTCCCTTACGATATCCCCATTGTGGGTTATCAAAACCGGACGGTGAACACCCTGCGGCTCTGGAGCGCGGAACCGGCGGCCATTGATTTTGATCTGTCGTCCTTCAACCGGGGCGATTATTCACGGGCTGTGGAGTACCGCCATTCAGTCGAACGCATTTCCAAGATTCTTTATCCTGACGATACTCACTATGAGGGCCGGCTTTTACGCTTAAAGCAGCAGTATTTTTTTGTCTCGGCCGGTTTGCAAAGTATTTTGCGCTGCTTTAAGCAGAGGGCGTTGCCCTGGCGAACCCTGCCGGAAAAGGTTGGCGTGCATATCAACGATACCCATCCGGCGCTGGCTATTCCGGAATTGATGCGTTTGCTGGTGGATGAGGCGGGGCTGGAATGGGAAGAGGCCTGGAACATTACCGTCAACACCATATCCTACACCAACCATACCACTATGCCGGAGGCGTTGGAAAAATGGCCTGTAGACATGCTGGAGAAGCTGTTGCCGCGGATTTATCTGATTATCCAGGAAATTCATGAACGGCTATGCCGGACGGTATGGGATAAAACGCAAAGCTGGGATGCGGTGCGCGAGATTTCAATTATTGACGACGGGCAGGTTCATATGGCCAGACTGGCGGTTGTCGGCAGCTACAGCGTCAATGGCGTCGCCCAGATTCACAGCGAAATTTTAAAAAATCATACCTTTGCCGGTTTCAGCCGGCTGTATCCGTATAAATTTAATAACAAAACCAACGGAATTACCCATCGCCGCTGGCTGATCAAGTCCAATCCCGCATTGGCGGAACTGATTTCCCGGACGATCGACAGCAGTTGGATTAAATATCCCTGTGATTTAATCCAACTGGTAAATCATGCCCAGGATGAAAACCTGCAGCAGCAGCTTGCCGCTATTAAACGTCAGAATAAGCTGAAACTGGCCCGGTTTATCAGTGATAAATATGATATTCAGGTGGATGTGGATTCGATTTTTGATGTGCAGGTAAAACGTCTCCATGCCTATAAGCGGCAGATTCTCAATGTATTGCACATTATGCATCTATACAATAAATTACGCGAGAACCCCCAACTGGACATGGTGCCGCGAACGTTTATCTTTGCCGGCAAGGCGGCGCCCGGTTACTATATTGCCAAGCAAACCATCAAGCTCATTCATGTGCTGGCGGAAAAAATCAATCACGATGCCGCCATCCAGGGAAAGCTTAAGGTAGTGTTCCTGGAAAACTACAGTGTCTCTCTAGCCGAAATGATTATTTCGGCCGCCGATGTGAGCGAGCAGATTTCCACCGCCAGCAAGGAAGCTTCCGGCACAGGCAATATGAAGTTTATGATGAACGGCGCCATTACCATCGGCACGATGGATGGAGCCAATATTGAAATAAAGCAGGCGGTAGGGGATGCCAATATCGTCATTTTCGGCCTGACAGCCAAGCAGGTGTTTGATTACTACCATTACGGAGGCTATAGCGCCTGGGATATGTACCACAATGATCCGCGCATCAAAACCGT
Source organism: Propionispora hippei DSM 15287 (assembly GCF_900141835.1). Lineage (NCBI taxonomy): Bacteria > Bacillati > Bacillota > Negativicutes > Selenomonadales > Sporomusaceae > Propionispora > Propionispora hippei. The sequence continues at coordinate 7,359 of NZ_FQZD01000005.1, forward strand.
TATGGAGCAGTTGGTCGACGGCTTTTTCCAGGAGGAGCGGGAAGAGTTCCGGCCACTCTATAATGATTTGCTGCATAATAACGATGAGTTTTTTGTGTTAAAGGATTTTGCCGCCTATTGTGACGCGCAACGGGTGGTGGAAAATAAATTCCGCCACCGCCAGGAGTGGCAAAGAATGGCGATGATGAATATTGCCCACTCGGGAATTTTTTCCAGTGACCGGATGGGGTCGGAGTATTCGGTGGGAATTTGGAAGATTAAGCCTGTTATTATAACTGGTTAGCATTGTAATGTGGCCGGTCTGTATGACGGCCACATTTTTTGGCAACGGTGTGTTTTTGTCTGGACGGTATAAAGCGGCTGTGAAAAGGCAAAATAAACGCTAGATAGGAATCCGGATAGTTTGATGGAAGGGGGAATCGGCTGGTTCATGCGCAAAAAGGAATGTGTGGCCCTGCTGCTGGCCGGAGGACAGGGCAGCCGTCTGGGGGTATTAACGAAACGGCTGCCTAAACCGGCGCTGCCCTTTGGCGGCAAATATCGTATCATTGATTTTACTCTAAGCAATTGCCAGAACTCGGGAGTAGATGTAGTTGGAGTTTTAACACAGTATAAACCACTGGCGCTTAATAGCTACATTGGAACAGGTAGTGCATGGGGCTTGGACCGGAAGGGGGGCGGCGCGTTTATTTTGCCGCCTTTTGTCAGGAACGGAGGTGGACAATGGTATCGCGGTACGGCCGATGCCGTCTACCAGAACTTGAATTTTGTCAACTCTTTTTTGCCTGAGTATGTTTTGATTTTATCCGGTGATCATATTTACAAGATGGATTATAGCTTGCTGCTGGAATACCATCGTCAGCAAAAGGCTGATGTTACGATTGCCGCCATAAAAGTCCCCTGGACGGAGGCTTCCCGGTTCGGCATTATGAACGTGACGGAAGATAGCCGGATCGGTGAGTTTGAGGAAAAACCGCGTCAGCCGCGAAGTAACCTGGCGTCAATGGGAATCTATGTGTTTACCTGGCGGACACTGGAGAAATACTTGTTGCGGGACAGCCAGGAGGCTGCCTCATCCCATGATTTCGGCAAGGACTTGCTGCCCAGGATGTTGGCCGAAAACCGTAGGCTCTATGCCTATCCCTTTACAGGATATTGGAAAGATATCGGTACGGTGGATAGTTTCTGGCAGGCTAATATGGATCTATTAAAAGACAGTCCTGAATTTGATCTTTATGATGAGGAGTGGCCGCTTTATTCCGGGCATTCCCTGCATCCTCCCCATTACATCGCATCGGCAGCCAAGGTCGCCGCTTCGATTATCAGCGAAGGCTGCAACGTTTTTGGCACGGTGGAAAACTCAGTGATCTTCCCCGGTGTGACGGTGGCTAAATCGGCTTGTGTAAAAAATTCCATCGTCATGCCCTGGACTGACATTGGCAGTGAAGTGGATATTCAACATGCCGTTATTGGAGCAAATTGTGTTTTCAAACAGGGGTGCAGGATCGGACAAGCTGATGTGACAGCCGGTATTACCCTGACCGGCAGCCATATGTTCTTTCCCCGTGCCACCGTATTTAATCAGCAATAAAGGCCGGCGGTTTTCGCCCGGCAGCTAGGAGAATGTATATGGACATTCTGGGAATTGTCAGTCTGGACAGCAGCGAATCCTTGCTGGGAAGTGCAGGTGAGCAGCCGCCGCGGGCAGTTTTGCCCTTTGGCGGTAAATATCGTCTGATTGATTTTATTTTATCCAACATGGTGCATTCCGGTATCTCCCATGTAGGGGTGTTTATGGAGCGGCCACATCCGCTCCTGTTTGAACATCTGCGTTCGGGACGGGACTGGGATCTGGAGCGCAAGCAGGAAGGCTTGCGGGTGTTCCCCTGGTCGGTTACCCAGCCGGGGGAGCGCGGTGGCGATATCGGCGGTTTGCGCCGGCAACTGGAATGGATCAGGCGAAGCCGGCAAAACTACGTTGCTTTTAGCGGCGACAGCATCGTCTGTCCGCTTGATTATGGTGAGGTACTGCGGTTTCATCAAGAACGGGCTGCAGAAGTAACTGTGATTTATGCCGGACAACCCTGGAGCGGCGAAATGCCTGCCGGCTTTTTACGGCCGGTTTGCGACTCGGACGGCCGGATTAACGCTTGGAATGATACCGTAAGCGGAGTGTCTGACAATTCACTGGCCACAGGGGTTTTTCTGTTAGACAAGGAATTGTTTGTCACTTTGCTGGAAGGGCGTGAGATGGCGGCGGAACAGGACTTTATCCGCAACTGCCTGCTGCCGCAGATATCTCGGTATCGCTGCTATGGGTTTGGCGTTAATCATCATGTGTTTCCGGTGTATTCCCTGCCGAGCTATTATCAGGCCAATATGGCCTTGCTGGAGCCGAAGATCCGGCGGGACCTGTTTGTCCCGCTCCGGGCTGTTTATACCAGAACCGGCGATGAACCGCCGGCGAAATATACCGCTCAATCACAAGTTGCTCATTCATTGATTGCCGGAGGTTGCCGGATTGAGGGTGTGGTTGAAAATAGTGTTTTATTCAAAGGCGTGCAGGTGAGCCGTGGGGCGGTCGTTAGAAATAGTCTGGTTTTGCCGGGGACCCGGGTTGAACCGGGAGCGATTGTTGATTATGCGGTATGTGACAGCCGGACGGTTATTGCTGCCGGACAGCAGTTGTCCGGAACCTGGCAAAATCCGTTGCTGGTACCTTGCGTTACTTAAAGTAAAAGATGAGCTTACGGGGATTTTTTCCGTTCCCCCAAGGCGGAGGAAGCGCACATCGTGGATTTATGACAACGGAGAGAACGGAAAATCCCGCAAGATGATCCCTGCCTTCAGGTGACGCAAGGTATTCAGGCAGCAAAATTTCAGATAGCTTACATCGTAAAGGAGGCGCGGTACATGGATACGGAGAGAAACTTGAGCGGCCGGCCATCAATAAAGCCTATAGGTGTCAAACCGGGAACGGGTGTCTTTGGCGCGGCTCAGGCCGGAACGGCCGACAGCGAAATCACGGTGGAACAGTTCAAACAGGATTACCGGAATAAAGTGGAGCGGATGTACGGCGACGGACTGGAGCGGGTTTCCGATCTGGACAAGTACAATGCCCTGGTGTCGCTGGTTCGTGACTATCTGGCCGAGCCCTGGCTGAATACCAAGGAAAAGTACCGGCGGACAGGGTCTAAGCAGGTATATTATTTTTCCATTGAATTTTTACTGGGTCGTCTGTTAGGGTCCAATTTGTATAACTTGGGGTTGAATGAAGTCTGCCAACAGGCGCTGGGCGAACTGGGAATGGACTTACGGACGCTCCGGCAGGTTGAAGAGGACCCCGGCTTGGGCAATGGCGGTTTGGGCCGGCTGGCGGCCTGTTATCTTGATTCCATGGCTTCCCTGGGCTTGCCGGGGCATGGCATGGGAATGCGTTACCGCTATGGTTTGTTTGAGCAGCGGATTGTTGACGGATACCAACGTGAGTATGCTGATGACTGGCTGATGGACGGGTTCTACTGGGACGTGCGCAAGCCGGCAGAAGCAGTTGAGGTCAGGTTTGGCGGCAATGTCCGGATAAAGAGCAATGGCAAAACCCAGTATATTCACGAGGGCTATGAAACGGTGCTGGCCGTTCCTTATGATGTTCCGGTTGTCGGCTATCGTAACGGTACGATTAATACGCTTCGCCTCTGGAGTGCCGAAGCCAGGCTAAGTGAAGTGGTTTGCGCCCCTCAGGGTGGCAGCGACTGCCAAAAGGCGGTGGAATACAGCCAAACGGTAGAGGAACTGTCCAACATACTTTATCCCGACGATTCAACCTATGAAGGTAAGGCGTTACGGCTGAAACAGCAGTATTTTCTGGTATCTGCCGGCTTGCAGAGCATCATTCGCAATTACCGGGAAAATAACGGACATTTGCGGGAGTTTCCGCACAAAATAGCCATTCATATTAATGATACTCATCCGGTGCTATGCATCCCGGAACTGCTGCGGATTTTGCTGGATGAAGAGCAGCTTACCTGGGAGGAAGCCTGGAACATTACCGTTCAGACCATGTCTTACACCAATCACACTATTTTACCGGAGGCGCTGGAAACCTGGCCGGAAGACCTGTTTCGCACCGTGCTGCCCCGGATTTACCTGATTGTCCGGGACATTAACGAATATTACTGCCGGTCTTTGTGGGAAACTTATCCCGGTGACTGGGACAGAATCAGCCGGATGGCTATTATCTCCTATAACCGGATTCATATGGCTCATCTGGCGATTGCCGGTTGCCACAGTGTGAATGGCGTGGCCGAGCTGCATACCGATATATTGAAGAATAAGATCATGAAAGAGTTTTGTGATTTTTCTCCCGCCAAGTTTAATAACAAGACGAATGGCGTAACCCAGCGGCGTTGGGTTTCCCTATGCAATCCGGCGCTGGCGCAGCTCATCACCGATACCATTGGCCCGCGTTGGGTTGAGCACCCCCAGGAACTGGCTCAACTGGAGCGGCACGGCGCGGATACGGCTTTTCAACACCACCTGCTTAGAGTCAAGCTGCAGAATAAGGTGGCCCTGGCCAAATATGTGAAAGAAAAGCACGGGATTACCCTGGACGTCAATTCGATTTTCGATTCCCAGATCAAAAGAATTCATGCCTATAAGCGGCAAACCTTGAATGTGCTGCATATCATGGCGTTATACAATCGCCTGAAGGAAAATCCTCTGCTGGATATCGAGCCTCACACCTTTATTTTTGGCGGAAAGGCGGCTGTTAATTATCATATAGCCAAAAATACTATCAAATTGATTAATAGCCTGGCCGACCTTGTCAACAATGATAAAAGCATCCGGGATAAAATAAAAGTGGTCTTTCTGGAAAACTACAATGTGTCTCTGGCCGAATTGATTATTCCGGCCACCGATGTCAGTGAGCAGATTCCTACCGCCAGTTATGAAGCGTCCGGAACGGGAAACATGAAATTCATGATGAACGGAGCGGTGACCATCGGCACACTGGATGGCGCCAATATTGAAATAAAGCAGGCCGTAGGCGAAGATAATATTATCGTATTTGGCTTGACTGCCGAAGAGGTGCTTGCCTACTACCGTGGCGGCGGGTACAATCCCTGGGAGGTGTATCAAGGCAATGAGCGGCTCAAACAGGTGGTCGATCAGTTGATCAACGGCTTTTTCCCCGGCGCCGGCGATCTTTTCCGTGGGCATTTTGACAGTCTTCTGTACCAGGGCGATCACTTTTTCGTGTTGAAAGATTTTGCTTCCTATGAAGCGGCTCACCGGGTTCTGGACGAACGATATAAGGACCGCCCAACCTGGCTCAAGATGTGTAGCGCCAATATTGCTCATTCCGGCAGGTTTTCCAGTGACAGAACGTTTGCCGAGTATGCCACCGACATTTGGCATATCAGACCGGATACGCTGCCTTTTTCGGCTAGTGAAAAACAAACGAGAGAGGCGGCCAAGGTTAAAAAAACTGTTCGTATACCTGAAGGCTATCCTTTTCAATAACTAAATAAGGCAATACAAAAAGCTGCACAATTGTGCAGCTTTTGTGCCCTATGTAACATTATCGTAAATAGAAGGATTTTCCTGGGCTGTAGCGAAGACTTATCAGTAATATTCCATTAGTCATACTATAATTCCAAACAGAAGTCAAAGGTACATATTGCTGCGGCTGGAGGGTTAATCATGGCTAGAGAGACGAAGAAGCATTTGCGGGAGACGGAGAAATTCAAGCTGGATTTTTTGTACAAGTTACAGACTTTGCATGGCAAGGAACTGGAAGAAGCGAGTAATAATGATAAGTATACAGCGTTGGTCAGTGTGCTGCGGGACCGGATCAGTCAGAATTGGGTGGCTACCAACCGGGATTACAGTGAAAAGAGCCGTAAGCAGGTATATTATTTTTCGATGGAATTTCTCTTAGGCAAGTTACTCCCCATGTACCTGATTAATATGGGACTTCATGATGTCTGCCGCGACGCGCTGGCAGAACTGGATATTGATATAGATAAACTGACGGAAGCCGAGCCTGATGCCGGCTTGGGTAATGGCGGTTTAGGACGTCTGGCAGCCTGTTTTATGGATTCCATTGCGGCTATGAAACTGCCTGGCCATGGCAACGGAATTCGTTACCGCTATGGTCTGTTTGAACAAAAAATTGTTGACGGTCATCAGGTGGAATTGCCGGATAATTGGCTGAAGGACGGCTATGCCTGGGAATACCGTCGCGGTGACCGGGCGACGGAAGTCCGTTTTGGCGGGCATGTCCGTAGCGAGGCGACCGGCAATAAGCTGACCTTCATCCATGAGGGCTATGAGCCGGTATTAGCCGTACCTTATGATGTTCCGATCATCGGCCATGAGAATAATACGGTCAACACGTTGCGCCTTTGGAATGCGGAACCGATTGAAGGCGAGTTTGATTTGCCTACTTTTAACCGGGGCGACTATTTAAAAGCCGTGGAGTACAAGCATTCGGTGGAGCGAATATCCAAAATTCTTTACCCGGAGGATAATTTTTATGAAGGCCGCCTGTTGCGGCTCAAACAGCAATATTTCTTCGTTTCTGCCGGCATACAAAGCATCATCAGGCGCTTCAAGAAGCGGCGGGGCCCTATCCGGACTTTGCCTGACCGGGTTACCATCCATATCAACGATACTCATCCCGCTGTTGCCGTACCGGAATTAATGCGCATACTGATGGATGAGGAAGGTTTGGGCTGGGACGATGCCTGGGATATTACTACCCGAACCGTGTCCTACACGAACCATACCATCATGCCGGAAGCGCTGGAAAAATGGCCGGTGCAGATGTTTAAAACCTTACTGCCCCGCATTTATATGATTGTTGAAGAGATTAATGAAAGATACTGTCGCCGTTTATGGCAGCGCTATCCCGGTAACTGGGACAAAATCGCCCAGATGGCCATTATCGCCGATGAACAGGTCCATATGGCGCGGCTGGCCGTGGTGGGCAGCTTCAGCGTCAACGGTGTGGCGGCGCTCCATACGGATATATTGAAAAAACATTTGTTCCACCATTATTATGAAGATATGCCTCACAAATTTAATAATAAAACAAACGGGATTACTCACCGCCGCTGGCTGCTGAAAGCCAACCGGGGCCTGGCGGAGGTGTTGACTGAGACCATTGGTAAGAGCTGGGTGGAGCATCCGGAGGATTTAACCAATTTACTGAAGTACGACTCCGATGCCTCGGTACAGGAAAAACTCAAACAGGTTAAGCTGCAGAACAAGGAGCATCTGGCCAGACATATTAAAGAGAAATATGATGTGCTGATCGATCCTGCTTCCATCTTTGATGTACAGATCAAACGGATTCACGCTTATAAACGGCAGCTCCTGAATGTACTGCATGTGATGGACCTGTATAATCGCCTGCAGGACAATCCTGACCTGGATATTGTGCCGCGCACCTTTTTGTTTGGCGGCAAGGCAGCTCCCGGCTACTATCTGGCCAAGCAAATTATTAAGCTGATTAATATGCTGGCCTATAAAATTAATAACGATCTTTCAATTAAGGGCAAGCTGAAGGTTGTCTTTCTGGAAAATTACAGTGTATCCCTGGGCGAGATGGTTTTCCCGGCCTCCGACGTCAGCGAGCAGATTTCCACCGCCAGCAAGGAAGCTTCGGGAACAGGCAATATGAAGTTCATGCTGAACGGTGCGGTTACGATGGGTACGATGGATGGCGCTAATGTGGAAATTAGGAACGCTGTTGGCGATGACAATATATTTATTTTCGGTCTTAATTCCGACCAGGTTATTGACTTTTACCGCTATGGCGGTTACAAGTCTTATGATTGTTACAATAATGACAAGCGGATCAAGTTGATTCTGGATCAACTGGTCAATGGATACCTGCCTGGCGGTAAAGATGAATTCAGACCGATTTTCGATTCGTTGCTCCGTGATAACGATGAGTTTTTCGTATTGAAGGATTTTGATGATTATGCAATAGCCCAGGAGCGCCTGGACCAAAGATTCCGGGAACAAAGCGTCTGGTCTAAAATGAGTATTCATAATATCGCCCATGCCGGCATTTTTTCCAGCGACCGCAGTATTGCCGAGTATGCCATTGGTATTTGGAACGTAAAACCTGCTGAGATTCCCCGTTTGTAGAGAAAGCTGCTAATAAGATAGCCTGAACCCTGTCAAGGAGATATAGTAAGCATGAGAATTGCCGACATATCTCCTTGTTTGTTATTAAGACCATGGCGCCAGGCTGTCCGGCTAATCTGCAGGGCAGAAAGTGACAAGGAGGTTGATGATCAGATGAATATTTCCCTGTTGACGGAAGAAAATCTGTATTTATTCCATGAAGGCAGCAACTTTCGGAGTTATCAGCTGTTGGGGGCTCATCTTGTTGAAGAGGATGGTGTGAGCGGTGTGCGGTTTGCCGTATGGGCACCTAACGCCAAAGAGGTAAGAGTAGTCGGTGATTTCAATGTCTGGAACGGGATTTATCATGTTATGCAGCGGGTGCCTCAGTCGGGGGTGTGGGAACTGTTTGTTCCCGGCTTAACCAAGGGCGATCTGTATAAGTTTGAAATTCATACCTATAGTGACAGCAGTTTTCTTAAAGCTGATCCATATGCATTTTTTTCCCAACTGCGTCCCGACACAGCATCGGTTGTATATAACCTGAATGAGTATGCCTGGCAGGATGAAGCCTGGCAAAAAGCAAAACGGGAAAATCAGATTCTGGAAAAGCCGGTGGTCATTTATGAGGTTCATCTGGGCTCGTGGCGCCGGACACTGGAAAATGACTGGATGACCTATCACGATATTGCCGATCAATTGGTGGATTATGTGGTGGATATGGGCTATACCCATATTGAGCTGTTGCCGGTAGCCGAGCATCCGTTGGATGCCTCCTGGGGCTATCAGGCTACGGGGTATTATTCGGTCACCAGCCGGTATGGCCGTCCGGAAGACTTTATGTATTTAATTGATTTGTGCCATCAGAGGGGAATCGGGGTCATCTTGGACTGGGTTCCCGGCCATTTTTGCAAGGATTCTCATGGCTTGCGCCTGTTTGACGGGACTTGCCTGTATGAATCGGATAATCCACAGCGCAGCGAGAACTGGGAATGGGGAACCTGTAATTTTGATTTTGGCCGGCCTGAGGTTAACAGTTTTTTAATTTCCAACGCGCTGTTCTGGCTTGATGAATATCATATTGACGGGCTGCGGGTGGATGCGGTTGCCAATATGTTGTATTTGAACTACGGCAAAAAGGAAGGGGAATGGTCGCCGAACCAATACGGAGAAGATGGCAACCTGGACGCTATGCAACTGCTGCGCCGTGCCAATCAGGTGATTTTCGCCAATCACCCCGGAGTTTTGATGATTGCCGAAGAATCCACTTCCTGGCCGATGATTACCTGGCCGACCGATAAGGGAGGTATGGGCTTCAATTTCAAATGGAACATGGGTTGGATGAACGATATGCTGCGTTATATGACTCTTGATCCGCTAAGCCGGAAATGGCATCATAGCCTGGTGACGTTTTCCTTGATGTACGCTTTTTCCGAAAATTTTATTCTGCCTTTATCGCACGATGAAGTGGTGCATTTAAAAAAATCCCTGCTGGATAAAATGCCTGGCGACTATTGGCAGAAGTTCGCCAATCTAAGGGCATTCTACGGGTATTGGATGAGTCATCCCGGCAAAAAGCTGCTGTTTATGGGCGGCGAATTCGGCCAGTTTGTCGAGTGGCGGGACCGCTACAGCCTGGACTGGCATCTGCTGGAACATGACAAGCATCGTCAACTGCAGGACTATGTGCGGGATTTGAATCATCTGTATCAAACGGAAAAAGCGCTGTGGGAGATTGATTTTAAATGGAATGGTTTTCAGTGGATTGATTGCAATGATGCTTCGCAAAGTGTGATCAGTTTTATCCGCCGGGGCAAAGACCCGGAAGATTTCCTGATTATAGTCTGCAATTTCACGCCTGTGGTACGGGAAGACTACCGGATTGGTGTTCCGTCAGAAGGCATCTATCGGGAGATTTTTAACAGTGACCGGGAAGGTTACGGAGGTTCAGGGCAGCAGAATCCGGCAAGCTTGGAAGCACAAGCCATTGCCTGGCATAACCAGCCATATTTGCTGGCGTTGCGGATTCCTCCGTTAGCCACTATATATATAAAGCCCGATAAAGAAAAAAAGTGAGGTGATAACAGTTTAGTTCAACTTGGCACTGGTTACGTACTTGGAAGGGGCGATGGTATGAAAAAAGAATGTGTAGCCATGTTGTTAGCAGGTGGGCAAGGTAGCAGACTCGGGATTTTAACGCAAAAATTGGCTAAACCGGCCGTACCATTTGGCGGGAAATATCGCATTATTGATTTTGCATTAAGTAATTGCAATAATTCTGGTATTGATACAGTAGGCGTCTTAACACAGTATAAGCCGCTGGCGCTGAACAGCTATATCGGAATTGGCAGTGCCTGGGATTTGGACCGGAAAGACGGGGGCGTATATGTCCTGCCGCCTTATGCAAAGGAAAAGGAAGCGGAATGGTACAGAGGCACGGCGGATGCTATTTATCAGAATATTAACTTTTTGGAGATGTTCCAACCCAATTATGTATTAATTCTTTCCGGTGACCATATTTACACGATGGATTACTCGTTGATGCTTAAGCATCATAAAGAACAGGATGCCGATGCTACCATTGCGGTCATCGAGGTTCCCTGGAACGAAGCCGACCGTTTTGGTATTATGAATACCAATGAGGAAGGGCGTATTATTGAATTTGAAGAAAAGCCCAAAAACCCTAAAAGCAATTTAGCGTCGATGGGGATATATATTTTTAACTGGCCTGTCTTACGGCAGTATTTACTGGAAGATGGCAAGGATGAAGCTTCCAGTCGTGATTTCGGCAAGGATATCATTCCGAAGATGCTCAAAGGCGGCCAAAAGATGTTTGCCTACGCCTTCAACGGCTATTGGAAGGACGTAGGGACGGTGGACAGCTTCTGGGAAGCCAATATGGACCTGTTGGAGCCTGAACCGGAGTTAGACATCTATAATTCCGACTGGCGCATCTATTCGGTCAATCCGACTCATCCTTCACAGTACATCGCGCCGACTGCCAAGGTAAAACAGTCAATGGTCTGCGAAGGCTGCATGGTGTTTGGTGAAGTCGAGCACTCCATCCTCTTCCCCGGTGTTTACGTCGGATCAGGCGCGAAGATCAAAGACTCTATCGTCATGTCCCATGTGCAGATTGAAGCCAATGTAACGCTCAATAAAGCTATTATCGGTCAAAAGGCGATATTGAAGGAAGGCAGTACGGTAGAGGGAGAACTGCGCGGGACAGAACGGGATATTGTCATGGTTGGCGGCGATGAAGTGATTGCCGGCTATACGGCGGTAAACAAGAACGAACCGGTGGCGGAACCGGAAGACGACGAAGAGGAGAGTCGATAGCATGGATGCAATGGGTATTATTAATCTTAACGATCCGGATGGGTATATCCATGAATTGACACAATACCGTCCTCCTGCCGGCGTACCGTTTGGCGGACGGTACCGGCTGATTGATTTCCCCCTGTCTAATCTGGTAAATTCGGGAATTACCAATGTAGGTATTCTGATCCAGCATAAATACCGTTCCCTTATGGACCACCTGCGTTCAGGCAAGGAGTGGGATCTGGCCCGCAAACGGGACGGACTGTTCTTGTTGCCACCGGCTACTTCGGCTTATCCCGGCGAGGTGCACCGCGGTGATGTGGAAAACTTTTTGAGCAATATGGACTATTTAATTCGCAACAGGCAGAAATATGTGGTTATTTCCGGCGCCATCACGGTCTGCAATATGAATTACCGGCAGGTTATCGATTACCATGAGAAAAGGGGCGCTGATATCACTATCATTTACAGTGAAAAGGATTGTTCCGAAGAGGACGCCAGTCAGTCGCTGATGGTCGAGGTTGATCAGGACCGCCGGGTCGTTGATATGCAGGTAAAGCCCCATGTTTCTCATAACAAGAAGCTTTGTATGGAAATGTTCGTTATGGAGAAGAAATTATTGATCAGTCTGATCAGGGACTGCGTATCTCATGGCGATTATGACTTTATTAAACATTGTATTATAAAAAATATCGGTAACCTTAACATGTGCGGTTATCCTTATAATGGTTATGTGGCCCGGATTCACTCGTTGCAAAGCTATTATAAACATAACATGGATTTACTAAAACCCGAAGTCTGGCAGGAATTGTTCTTCCGGGAAGGCTTTATTTATACCAAAGTCAAGGATGAACCGCCCTCTCAGTATTTTGAAAGCGCTGAAACTTCTAATTCGCTGGTATCCGGTGGCTGCCGGATTGCCGGCAAGGTGGAAAATAGCATCCTGTTCAGAGGCGTCAAAGTGGCTGAGGGTGCCTATGTTAAAAACAGTATCATTATGCAAAAGTGTGAGATTGCTGCCGGCACTGTTTTAGAAAACGTAGTGTGCGATAAGGATGTTCAAGTGGCCGCAGGGAAGCATTTGAGAGGGGATGCCCATTATCCATTTGTTATTAAGAAAGGGATGGTGATCTAATCGTGTTGAAAGTATTGTTTGCTGCAGCTGAAGCAGTCCCGTTTGTTAAGACCGGCGGGTTAGGCGATGTGATCGGTACATTGCCGCGCGAATTGAAAAAACAGGGCGTCGATGTGCGCGTTATATTGCCGAAACATGGTGTTATTCCGGAAAAGTATAAACGGCAGATGGTTCTTAAACAAACCCTGGAGGTGGCTGTTAGCTGGCGCAAGCAGTATTGCGGCATTGAAGAACTGGAATATGAAGGGATTACCTGTTATTTTGTCGATAACCAATATTACTTTGGCAGCCGACCGGCAGCGTACGGACATCATGACGAAGCCGAATGCTATACCTATTTCTGCCGGGCGGTGCTTGAGTGCCTGCCGGTCCTTGATTTCCAGCCGGACATTTTACACTGCCACGACTGGCATACGGCACTGATTCCCGTGTTCTTGCAGGCCCAATACCGTTTGAATCCTTTCTACCAGCAGATGAAAACATTGTTTACCATTCACAACCTGCGGTATCAGGGCCGTTTCGCCAAAGAGATTGTACCGGATATTTTGGGACTTGATTGGGAATATTTTAATAACGGCAGCATCGAATATCATGACAGTGTCAACTTTATGAAAGGCGGCCTGATATTTGCCGACCTGATCTCCACTGTCAGCCGCAGTTACGCCGAAGAGATACAATACCCCTTCTTCGGGGAGGGGCTGGACGGTTTGCTGCGGCATCGACGGAAGCAGTTGATTGGTATCATCAATGGCATTGATTATAACGAATACGATCCGGCTGCCGATGAAGTGCTGCACACTCACTATGATGCCAACTCACCGGAACTGAAACAGAAGAATAAGCGCAGCCTGCAGGAGAAGTTGGGACTTCCCCGGGTTGATATTCCGGTTATTGGCATTGTGTCCCGTCTGGTCGGCCCCAAAGGCTTCGACTTGGTTGCCAATATTCTTTTTGAATTATTAGGTTCGGAAGATATTCAACTTGTGGTGTTGGGCACTGGTGAGGGTAAATACGAGGAACTGTTCAGGCATGCAGCCTGGCGGTACCCGGACCGGGTTTCGGCCAACATTTTCTTTGACGACGCATTGGCTCATCAGATTTATGCCGGTGCAGACCTGTTCTTAATGCCATCGCTATTTGAACCCTGCGGTATTGGGCAGTTGATTGCCATGCGTTACGGAGCTCTGCCTGTTGTCCGCGAAACAGGCGGTTTGAAAGATACGGTACAGTCGTTTAACAGAATAACTGGTCAGGGAACCGGGTTTACTTTCGATAATTATAACGCCCATGATATGCTGTTTACCATCAGGAGAGCCATCCGGTACTATTATGATAAGGAAAATTGGCTGAAGATTGTTCGCAATGCGATGGCCAAGGACTTTAGCTGGCATGCTTCGGCTCAGGCGTATTTGGATGTCTATCAAAAACTTGTCAATCATGAACTATAAGTAGTAAGTGTCAGTCCATTGGCGGTGATGTATCGTTGATGGACTGATCTTGCATATCTAAGTTGTACCCGCATAAGTATAAGAGAGGATCGGACGGCAAGGCTGCATCGGCGGTATCCTCCGGTAGGGGTGGAAATGCTGCCGTAATGAAGGAACTGTATGCCGAAAGAGAGGGAACTGCAAGTGAAGCAAGAGTGGATGTTGCACAATTCTCATTTAATGGAGTTTCGTAACCCCTTTGGTGCCGTGGCTTGTGGTACGAAGGTCGTGATCCGGCTGGCTGTCGGCAATTGGCTGGAACCAACGAGGGTTGTACTGCGGTTGTGGCAGGATAAGACAGGAGAACGGCAAATTGACATGCAGCTCCTGGACGAATCCGGGGAGCGCCGCATTTATCAGGGTGAATTGACGGCACCGGAGAATCCGGGCCTGTTATGGTATTATTTTATTGTCGAAGAATATCAACGCACCTATTATTACGGGAATAATCCGCGTAATCAGGGCGGCTGTGGCCGGATATACCGGGAACCACCGTCGTCTTATCAGATAACGGTCTATCAACAGGGAGCGGTAACACCGGCCTGGTTTAAACAGAGTGTGATGTATCAGATTTTCCCCGACCGTTTCTATAACGGCAAAGATGGCCAGGTGAGCGGCGCTCCTGCTAACAGTCTGATTCATACCGACTGGAGTAATGTCCCGTACTATGTCCGGGATTGTGATACCAAGGAAATCATGTATTATGACTTCTTCGGCGGCAATCTGCAGGGAATTATAAAAAAATTGCCTTACTTGCAGGAATTGGGCATTGATGTGGTTTACCTGAATCCTATATTCAAATCGGCCAGTAATCATCGCTATGATACCGGTGATTATCACCAAATTGATCCTATGCTGGGCGATGAGGCTGTTTTTGAAGAGTTGTGCCGGGAAGCTAAAAAAAGAGGCATTTCCTTTATTCTGGACGGTGTTTTCAGTCATACCGGCAGTGACAGCTTCTATTTTAACAAGGAAGGGCGTTATCCCGGTACCGGCGCTTACCAGTCACCGCAATCACCGTACTATTCCTGGTATCGCTTTACCGATTATCCGGAGAAATACGAAGCCTGGTGGGGGATTGACACACTACCTAATGTACGGGAGATGGAACCCACCTACGTTGACTTTATCATTGAAAACGAAGACAGTGTCGTGAAGCACTGGCTGAAAAAAGGAGCTCGGGGCTGGCGGTTGGATGTAGCGGATGAGCTGCCCGATGCGTTTATTAAAAAACTGCGGACCCACTTAAAACAGATTGACCCGGACAATGTGCTGATAGGTGAAGTATGGGAGGATGCTTCGCTCAAGACTGCCTATAGTCAGCTTAGGGAGTACCTATGGGGCGATGAATTGGATTCGGTTATGAATTACCCGTTCCGGACAATCCTATTGGATTTTGTGCTGGGGCTTAAGGATGCGGAGGAAACCCATAGTGCGCTGTTAAGTCTGTGTGAAAATTATCCGAAAGAAAATTTTTATGCCTTAATGAATCTGATTGGCAGCCATGATGTACCGCGCATTATTACTTTGCTGGGTGAAGCACCGCCGGGAGACACCATTTCCGTAGGCAAACAGGCAAAGTTCCGGCTGGACAGCGAAAAACGGCAGTTGGCACTGGCCCGGCTTAAGCTGCTTAGTTTATGGCAGATGACTTTTCCCGGCGTGCCGGCAGTCTATTACGGCGATGAGGCCGGTCTGGAGGGTTATCGGGATCCTTACAACCGCGGGACCTATCCCTGGGGGCGGGAAGATCAGGCGCTTTTGGCCTGGTATAAGAGAATTATTGCCCTCCGTAAAGCGCATCCCGTTTTTTCCACCGGCACCTGGGAATTACTTTATGCCAGCGGTGATATTTACGGTTATGTCCGGCGGATCGAGAATGGCCGCGATGTGTTTGGCGCGGCCGAACCGGATGCGGCGGCGCTGGTGCTGTTCAATCGCAATCCACGCCGGACCATTCCGGTCACGCTGGACCGGCTTGATAATCTGTACGGAACATTTACCAGCTTGCTGCAGGATTATGAGCCTATTACCGTGCACGAAGGAAAGCTGAATATGGTGCTTAAACCATTGGAAGCCCAGGTATGGCTAAGACGGGAGGAAAGCACCTTTCCCCGGGAAAGCGGCGTTTTGCTCCACCCGACCTCTTTGCCGTCTCCTTACGGGGTCGGTGATTTAGGGAAAGAAGCTTATCTTTTTGTTGATTTCCTGGCGGTCGCCAGGCAGAAGCTTTGGCAGGTATTTCCGCTCAATCCGGTGGGTTTTGGCGAATCTCCTTATCAATGCCTGTCGGCCTTCGCCGGCAACAAGCTGCTCATATCGCCGGAATTGCTGGCCCAAGAGGGCTGGCTATTGAGCGAGGAGCTGGAGTCCTACAAACTCCCGGTTACCGATCAGGTAGAATTTGCGAGCGTTAAAGTAAGTAAAGAAAAGCTGCTGAGCCAGGCTTTTTACCGATTTAGCCAGCAGCGGCCGCAACAGACCTATCGGAACTTTATCAGGGAGAATTCCTTCTGGCTGGAGGACTATGCCCTGTTTATGGCGTTGAAGGATCATTTTGAGCAAAAGGCCTGGAATGAGTGGGAGCCGGATATTGCTTTGCGTGAACCGGCGGCGCTCGAACGCTACCGGAAACTGTTAAAAAAGCAGATTGATTATCATCTGTTTCTCCAGTATGTTTTTTATCAGCAGTGGGGCGGACTAAAACGGTATGCCAATGAGCGGGGCATTCGGATTATTGGCGATATACCGATCTTTGTCGCCTATGACAGTGCCGACGTATGGGCCAATCGTCATTTGTTCAAGCTGGATGCAAGCTGCCAGCCTGTTACGATTGCCGGCGTACCGCCCGACCGGTTTACGGCAGACGGACAGCTCTGGGGCAATCCGCATTATGACTGGTCCCGGATGGAGCTAGACGACTACGCCTGGTGGCGGGACAGGTTTTCCGTACTGGCAAAACAGGTTGACCGGATTCGAATTGATCACTTCCTGGGCTTTGAAAATTATTATCAAATTCCTTACGGCGAACTTACAGCAGCTAATGGTAAATGGGTTAAGGGGCCGGGGGTCGGATTCTTTCAAACGATTAAACGGTATCTGGGGCCATTGCCGATCATCGCGGAAGACCTGGGGGTGATTACCAAGGCTGTGGAGGATTTAAAACATGCCTGCGGTTTTCCCGGCATGAAGGTGCTGCAGTTTTCCTTTTACCGCGATAAGACAGGACCTTGTATGCCGCCGGTATTTGAACAGAATGCGGCGGTTTATACCGGGACCCATGATAATGATACTTCGGTTGGCTGGTATCAACAGGCATTAAGCGCGGAGCCGGAGATGGTTCAATTCATGCTGACTTGCCTGGATTTGCCGGAAGGCACTGATAGTGAAACCTTTTGCTGGCGGTTTATCGAGTATGCCTATGAGAGTAACGCCAATACGGCAATTGTTCCGATGCAGGATCTTTTATGTCTGGATAGCCGGGGACGGATGAACCGCCCTGGCACTTTAGGCGGCAACTGGCAGTGGCGCTGCCGGCAGGAAGCGTGGACTCCCTTGCTGGCAGAGCGGCTGGCCACTCTGGTTGAACGCTGTCACCGCTGAGGCTGGATTTGGAAAGGCTGTACCGACCAGAAGGTCGTACAGCCTTTTTACCTGAGCCGGTGATTTTCTTGTCTGCCGGCTGAAAAAGTATCAGTACGGGAAAGAAGTGCGATTCTTTCCTTCTTGAGAAAAAAATGGGTTTACCCATTAACTTTAATAGGCAGATCTTTCTTGACAAAAGTGCAGTTTTACTATTATACTTCTTGTGGTGAAAAGAAGCGGCTTATTTGATATCTGTTGAGAATACAGATTTTTTTAGTCGAGGATAATGTATACAAAAAACATGATTTATAATTATATGGGTTACGGGAGATGTTTTCATGCTGCATGAGACGGAAATTACGCAAATACGGCGAAAAGTGTTGAGCGAATTGTCACGCCTGGCCTTTACACATAGTCTGGTGGAACAGGTTCAGGATATTTTGACTACCGTAGTGACTGAGAATGGCTCACGCTATCGCTGCTGTGTCCATAAAGAAAGGGCCGTGCTAAAAGAACGGATTAATTTGGCGTTAAGCCAGGATATGACACTGCCGCTGCAGGAGGCTGCCCGCCGGGCATTGGAGCAGCATAAGACTAATATGCCAGTGATCAATGTCATTCCCGAGGCTTGTGATGAATGTCCGATTGATAAGTTTATTGTTACCGATGCCTGCCGCAATTGCCTGGCTCATAACTGTATTGCCAGTTGTCCCAAGAAGGCCATTAAGGTTATTCAGAACCGGGCTTATATTGATAAAGCCATGTGTATTGAGTGCGGCCTCTGTAAACGTTCCTGTCGGTATGGTGCCATCATTGAAATTGGCCGGCCCTGTGAACGGTCATGCTCACTGGGGGCCATCAATTCGGCCGATGAGCGGCGGGTCAGCATCAATTATGACCGTTGCGTGGCTTGCGGCAACTGTAAGCTGGCCTGCCCCTTCGGCGCCATTGACGAGCAGTCGTTTATTGTGCAGGTCATCCAGCAACTGCGTTCAGGCGTAAGGATGTATGCCATTTTGGCTCCGTCCTTTGTCGGTCAGTTTGGCGTGAAAATAAAACCGGGACAGGTAGTGAATGGCCTGAAAAAAATCGGTTTTTATGAAGTGCGGGAAGTGGCCGTCGGTGCTGATGCGGTGGCTATGGCGGAGGCGCTGGAACTGAACGAGGCCGTTCCGGCCGCAAAAGAGTTTATGACTACGTCCTGCTGTCCGGCTTTTGTGGCCATGGTAGAGAAGCATATGCCGGATTTAGTGGAGCATGTTTCTACAACACCTTCACCGATGGTTATGCTGGGGAAAAAAATTAAGGCTGAGGACCCGTCGGCCGTTGTTGTCTTTATCGGACCCTGTACCGCCAAAAAAATGGAGACGAAAAAATCAGGCGGTATCATTGATTTCTCCCTTACCTTTGAAGAACTGGACGCCATATTGGCAGGGGCCGGTGTACAGCTTGCCGATATGCCGGAAGAGGGCTACGGAACTCAGGCCACCTATGAGGGCAATTTATTTGCTTGTGCCGGCGGCGTGGCTAAAGCGGTTATCAGCGCTACGGCGGCTATGGGGATGAATACTGCTATTACTACCCAACAGTGTGACGGTCTGGAAAACTGTAAGACCCTGCTTACTCAGGTGAAGCGAGGTAAGATAAAAGCCGAACTGGTAGAGGGAATGGCCTGCAGCGGCGGCTGTGTCAATGGCCCGGGAGTGCTGTCCGACTGCCGGGTAACGGCTAAGCAGGTGGAACGGTTTGCCGTTCAGGGGCAGTCTGGCAATCTAGCCGGAAAATGATACGATCCGGTGGCTTGTCCACTTTGCCTGGACGAGCCACTTAATAATATGTCTTGACCTCCCGGAAATTTGTGGTAAGGTATAGTTGGAGGGGAAAACATGGCGGAATTAACATATGAAGTAGAAAAGACCTGTCCGGTCTGTGAAGGCGCGGTGATGGTAACCAAGGTGCGCAGCCGGCTGACCATGGTGAAGCAGGATACGGATTTTTGCACTTATTATCAAGGCATCAACCCTTACTATTATTATGTATGGGTTTGTCCGCATTGTGGTTTTGCCGCCCCGGAAACTGAATTCGGCGGTTTCGTTCATGACAAAGTAAGAAAGTTTTTGGCCGGGAAAAAAGTCAATATAAACTTTAGCGGTGTAAGAACCCGCGAACAGGCGTTCAATACCTACCGTTTGGGGATTTTTTATGGTGAGATGGCCGGTATTCAGGCAAGCAAGCTGGCAACGCTTTATTTACGGTTAGCTTGGCTGTACCGTGAAGGCGAGCAGGCGGAAGACGAGCAGGCTGCTTTGGCGAAAGCTGCCGAACAATTTGAAAAGGCTATGATTTATGAGCGTTTCCCGATTGGCGGTATGTCGGAGGTGCAGCTTATGTACTTATTGGGAGAACTTTTCCGGCGCACCGATAAACTGGATGAAGCCTTGCTATTTTATAACCGGGTGGTTTCCAATCCGCAGGCGAAAATGGAAAAGAAAATTTTGGAGATGGCACGGGATGCCTGGCAGGATACCCGTGACCTCAAGAAGCATCAAGCCGCTTCTGTCGAATAAAAAAAATCCGGTGCATTGGCACCGGATTTTTTTATTCGGCAGTTTCCGTTTCGTCTACGTAACTGGCAACAATTTCACCAAAATAGAGCGTGTGATAATCGCCGCTGGGATAACAGGTATTGGCAATGGCCTCTGTGACCTGGTCAGGCTGCATCGGCTGTTTGAAAACGACCTTGCATTCATAATGCAAGCCGCAATTGGCTATACGCGGTGTAGCCAGCTTTTTGGCCGGCACGGCCTGCAGGCCGGCGGCGGCAAATTTATCGATATCCCGTCCCGACTTGGAGCCGCAAAGGGCCAAGGCCTGGCGCATATCCTTAAAGGGGATGCTTACGGTGAACTCATTGCTTTTCTCGATAAGATCGAAGGTGTAGCGGGATGGGCGCACCATCGCCATGAAAATAGGCTTTTGCCAGGCAAAGCCGATAGAACCCCAGGCAATCGTCATGGTATTTACCTTATCGCCGAAGGCAGTAGTTAAAAAAGCGCCTTTGCTGAGAGTTTCCACGGCCTTGGCACTCAATTCATTATAGGCAACATCTTTCGTCATGGGCGGCCTCCTGGTGAGTAATGTGAAAATTTGTTGGGCACTGATTGCCCTATAGCAGGTAAAGGTGTTAACCGTGCTTGCGGCAGAATTCTTTCATGAATTGGCTAAGCGTTTGACAGCCGGCTACCGGCATCGCATTGTAAATAGAAGCTCTTAGTCCGCCTACCGAACGGTGTCCCTTCAGACCGGACATGCCGGCAGCAACCGATTCGGCGGCAAACATTTTTTCCAGTTCTTCATTGGGCAAACGGAAGGTGACATTCATCAGCGAACGGCTGTCTTTGTCGGCATGACCGCGATAGAAGCCGTTGCTGCTATCTATTGCGTCATAAATCAGCCTGGCCTTGGTTACATTGCGCGCTTCCATAGCGGTCAGCCCACCTTGCGCTTTTATCCAGCGCAGCACCAAATTAAGCAGATAGACCGCAAAGGTCGGCGGTGTATTGTAGAGCGAATCGGTCGAGGCATGTGTGTCGTAGCGCAGCATGGTGGGAATGGTCCTGGGGCTGTTTTCCGCCAGTTCTTTGCGGATAATGACTGCAGTCACTCCGGACGGGCCCAGGTTTTTTTGCGCTCCGGCGTAGATTAGTGAGAACTTGGATGCATCGAACGGGCGGCATAAGATATCGGAAGACATATCGGCAAAGAGCGGCACCGGACCAAAGGAAGGAAGCTCTTTCCATTGTGTACCGTAAATCGTGTTATTTGAGGTAATATGGACGTAGGCCGGCTTGTCGCTAAGCTGAATCTCTTCCTGCTGTGGCGTGCGGCGGTAGTTGCCTTCCGCTGTGGAGCCGGCGATGTGCGTCTGCCCGACCAGCTTGGCTTCTTTGAGTGCTTTCTCCGACCAGACACCGGTCAGGATGTAGTCGGCGGTCTGACCGGACGTCAGAAAATTAAGCGGAATCATGGCAAACTGTGTGCTGGCACCGCCTTGTAGAAAGAGTACGCGATATTCGTCGCCCAGTCCCAGCAATTCTTTCATGTTAGCTTCTGCTTCACGATTTACTTCTTCATACGGTTTGGAACGATGGCTGATTTCCAAGATGGACATTCCGGTATTGTTAAAATTTAAGAGCTCCTCCTGGGCTGCCTGTAATACATCGAGTGGCAGTACGGCGGGACCGGCATTAAAATTGATGATTCGGTTAGACAAAAGAATACCTCCCAGATTTCGCAAAGTGCGACATGATGTATGTTATTCTCAGAGAAAATATGTGATTTTTCGCCAGTGTGAATTATGATAATAAATCATATCACTATTTACAGTAATTTGCCAAGAGTAAATATAAGATTTCAGCAAAAATATGTAGATAAATGTTTTTTTTGAAAACACACTTGACTTTACGAAGTGGATAAAATATAATCAGTCTATCAACTTAATTGCCGGGCGGCCGTTTCTATTGCTGCTTTGCCTGTTGAACACAATGAAGGAGAAGTCATGAGCCGCAGTACGGCAGAGAGCCGGTGGAGGGTGCAAACCGGTGTACTGGGCAGATGATTCCGCTCCGGAGTGGCTGGTGATGAATTATGACGGGTCCGCCCGATACAGCGGTCAAAGTAGGCTGCGTATGCGGCAAGCTGGGTGGTACCGCGGGATTTCAGTCTCGCCCCAAATATTTTGGGGCGGGACTTTTTTGCGTGACCGGCAGGTTTGAATTCCGGTCATAACCCCCAAGGAGGAGCTGGCTGTTCTATGCTTGCGAGCGGAGACAGCAAAGCAAGTTGTTCGCTGATGGTTAGTTGAAGGGAAGTCCCTTTGGCCTAATTCTTAAATTTGGAGGTAGACAATGAAGATTTTAGTAAGTGATCCTGTTTCCGTACAGGGCATTGAAATTTTGCAAAAGGAGTTTCAGGTTGATGTAAAGACCAAGCTTTCGCCGGAGGAATTGATTGCGATCATTCCCGAATACGATGCTCTGGTAGTGAGAAGCGAAACCAAGGTGACCAAGGCGGTCATCGAAGCGGCTGTTAAATTAAAAGCCATCGGGCGGGCCGGTGTTGGGGTGGACAATATTGATGTAGAGGCCGCCACTAAAAAGGGCATTATTGTTATGAACGCACCGGAGGGCAACACTATCGCTGCTACGGAGCATACTATTGCTATGATGATGGCGCTGACGAGAAATATTCCGCAAGCCTATGCTTCGATGAAGCGCGGCGAATGGCAGCGCGGCAAGTTTACCGGTGTAGAAGTACGCGGCAAAACACTGGGGGTTATTGGTCTTGGCCGTATCGGCACAGGTGTCGCCAAGCGGGCGATTGCCATGGAAATGAAAATCCTGGCCTATGATCCGTTTATTAGCGCGGAACGGGCCAAAGCACTGGGCATTGAGCTGGGCGAGCTTGACGAGGTTTTTGCCAACGCTGATTTTATTACCTTGCATTTGCCGCTTACGTCGGAGACGAAAAATCTGATTAATCAAGCAGCGTTTGATAAAATGAAAACCGGCGTTCGTCTGGTCAACTGTGCCCGCGGCGGCGTGATTAACGAAGCCGATTTGGCTGCGGCTATTGAAGCGGGGAAGGTGGCTGGCGCTGCCATTGACGTGTTTGAAAAAGAACCGGTTGATCCGGAGAATCCGCTGTTAAAACTGGATAAAGTGGTCGTTACGCCGCATTTGGGAGCTTCCACGGCGGAAGCCCAGGTAGGCGTGGCTGTCGATGTGGCCCATGGCATTATTGCCGCCTTAAAGGGTGAGCCGGTGGCCACCGCCGTCAACATGGCACCCATACCCGCCGATGTGCTGGAACGGATTAAGCCGTTCTTTACCTTGGCGGAAAAAATGGGCTGTCTAGCCGTGGCTATCGCCGATGGCCGTATCAATTCCATCCAGGTGGAATACAATGGTGAAATTACCGAAGTGGACACGAAAATGCTGACTACGGCAGTAGTCAAGGGTGTGCTCAATCCGATCCTGCAGGAAACAGTGAACTATGTCAACACTCCCGGGATTGCCAAAACCCGCGGCATTGCCGTCCGGGAAGTGAAAATAAAACAGACGGCTGATTTTGCCGATTTGATTACGGTAAGAATTAACAGTGACAAGGGCTATCATACGGTTGGCGGCACGCTGTTTGGCCAGGAAGGCCGGATTGTATCCATCGACGGCCATCGCGTGGATGTCGATCCCAGCGGCTGGCTCATGCTTAGTCCTCACATTAACCGCCCGGGCATTATCGGCAAGGTGGGCACCCTCTTAGGTCAGGAGGGCATTAATATTGCCAGCATGCAGGTAGGGAAGACCACGACGGAAGGCACCAATATTATGGCCTTAGGGGTCGACTCCGATATCCCTGTCGATGTATTGGCCAAGATTAAGGCTGTAGACGGAATATTCGGGGCGAAATTAGTTAATTTCAACGCCGGTTAAGCAGGAGGGAAAAAAGATGGCTGTAATCAAACCGTTTTGCGGAGTAAGACCTGCGCCGGAATTGGCGGAGAAAGTGGTATCCCTGCCTTATGATGTTATGGACTCGGAGGAAGCCAGAAAAATAACTGAACGGAATCCCTACAGTTTTCTCCGGGTTACTAAATCCGAGGTGGATTTGGACCGCACTGTTGATATTCATGGGCCCCAGGTATATGAAAAGGCTGCCGATAATTTGCGCCGCTTCATTGCCGAGGGGATTCTACGCCAGGACGCTACGCCTTGCTTCTATATATATAAGCAAAGAATGGGCGACCATGTGCAGATCGGACTGGTAGCCGGGGCATCGGTGGCCGAGTATCAACAAAACATAATCAAAAAGCATGAGCTGACCAGACATGATAAAGAGCTGGATCGGGTAAATCATATTACGGCCACCGAGGCCCAGACGGGCGCCGTTTTTCTTACCTATCAGTCCGATCCGTCAATTAATGCACTGATCGCGTCGCACATGCGTACGCCGGTATATGATTTTATTACGGAAGATGGCATTGGACATACACTATATGTGGTTTCTGACGAAAAAGCCATTGCCGACCTGGAGGCGGCTTTTCAAAAGGTTCCGGTCATGTATATTGCCGACGGCCATCATCGTTCCGCTGCCGCCGCCAGAGTCGCTGATGCCTGGCATGAGAAAAGCGGGGCTACAGGCCAAGCGGAAGTGGATCGCTTCTTAGCCGTGATTTTTCCCCATGATATGATGTATATTATGGATTATAACCGGGTGGTTGCTGATTTGAACGGTATCACACCGGAGGCTTTTTTGCAGGCGTTGAAGGAGAAGTTTGACGTTGACGAATATACCGCCGGCACTTACAAGCCGCAGTCCGCCCATACTTTCGGCATGTATCTCAATACCGGAAAGTGGTACGCCCTTACGGCCAAAACGACAATTATTCCGGCCAATAATCCGGTAGCGAGCCTGGATGTCAGTATTTTACAGGAGCAAGTGTTACAGCCGCTCTTAGGTATTGCAGATCCCCGTACTGACAAACGGATTCATTTTGTCGGCGGCATACGGGGCATGGCCGAATTGGAACGGCTGGTGGACAGCGGAAAATTTGCCGTAGCATTTTCCATGTTTCCCACTTCCATTAACGAACTGATGGCGATTGCCGATGCCGGTCAGATTATGCCGCCTAAGTCCACCTGGTTTGAGCCAAAATTACGTGATGCTATGGTCATTCATACCTTTGTCAGGTAATTTTTACTGGATAAAGCCATAGTTTCTGTTTTTCTTTGCCGGCGGTGAAAAATCTGCCGTACTAATAATTCATAACGTATCTTGAGATATGGGGGTTCTCCGTGTGCTAACGGGGAACCCCCATGGTTTTTATGAAAAATTTTTATTTGCCGGGGCCGTGGAAAATAGAAGGAAATAGCTATTTTAGGAGCAGTTGTGCAGCAGGGGAAATTCCATCTTTTTCTTGACAAAGTAAAAATAAGTGCTATATTATACTTGTGCTTTTGAAACTGATATTCATTATCATATATATATAAATGAGGTTACAAATGACGACTGAATCGGGGAACTGCTATACAGAGTCCAAAGTAGGCATGAACACGTTTCTTCGCATAATCAGTTATGCCGGAAACTGCCCGGAAGCTTTTGCGGCGGCATGGGATATCTTTCAAAGAATTGAACGATTGTGCAGCCGTTTTGAACAAACAAGCCAACTTTCGCAAATCAATCAAATGGCTGGCACGGCGCGGATGGCTGTGGACGCAGAAGTATTAAAAATCTTACTGGCAGCCCAGAAAGTTGCGGATTTTACCGGCGGTGCCTTTGATGCGACGATTGGAGCCGTAACCGAGCTTTGGGCGATTGGCGGGCCGGAAGGTAAGCTTCCGGCGGTAAGCGAACGTAAAGAAGCAGCGAACCTTGTTAATTACCGCTTGCTGGATATCAACAGGGAAGGTGTTTTTTTACCGCAGCCGGGCATGAAACTGGATGTAGGCGGGATTGCCAAAGAATTTGCCGTGCATGAGGCTGCCCAAACGGCATCCAATCAAGGGCTTTCAGCCGGTATTATTGATGCCGGCGGCGACATTTGCGCCATCGGTGCAAGGCCTGACCGGGAACCCTGGCGAATTGGCATCCAGCATCCCCGGCGGCAGAATGCGTTACTGGCCAGTGTCTCGCTGCAAAATTGGGATACGGTGGAAACCTCCGGTGATTATCGCCGTTATCTCCAGAATAAGGACTTTTTTCATTCCCATATTTTTGATCCCCGTGCCGATGACGAAACCGGTGAATTGATCAGCGTAACACTGGTTTACAAAAGGAAAGAACAGTTGCTCCCGATTAACGGAACGGCCTGTATGGTTGCTGGTCTAGCGGCAAGCAGGCGGTTTCTGGAACAGCTCCCGGGGGTCGAGGCGGTTTTGGTGACCAATAAACTGCAAGTCTTTATTACAGAGGGGCTGGAGAATTATATTCATGTTCTGCCACAGGACATGAAACAGCAAACAGTTGTTTTAAAAAGGAAGGTGTTTCAGGGATGAACAGTATAGAACTTTTCCAAAAAGGCGGTCCCGTTATGTATTTGCTGTTACTCTGCTCATTGAGCGTTGCGGCGATTGCCATCGACCGGTTTCTTTTTTACCGGCGGGCGCGGGCGGGGCTGCAGCCTTTCTTGACTTTGCTGCCGGGTATTTTGCGGGAGCATCCTCTGGAAAAACTGCGGGAGCTTTTTCAGCAGGAGAAACATGCGGCCGGTTTTTTGGCTGAAACCGGGGTAAGTGCTGCCTGTGAAGAAAAGGATATTGAGCTTGCTTTGGATACGGCCTATACGGTGGCTGCCATGCAATTGCGCTCAAAGCTTAATTATGTGTCCATGGTGGTGACGATGGCACCGCTATTAGGTCTTTTAGGAACGATCTTTGGGATGATCGATTCGTTCAGTATTTTTAATTTGCAGGCAGGCCAGCCGCTGGCGATTACGGGAGGCATCGGCGAAGCCTTGATTGCGACGGCAACCGGTTTGTGTGTAGCGATTTTCGCTTTGCTGGTACATACGTATTTTTCTCAGCAACTGGATAAGCTGCTTAGCGATTTGGATCTTGCGGCGTCTGTTGTTTTGTCCGAGTTGAAGCGGAAAAAAGGAGACAAGGGTCATGCGGCGTGATTTTCGTATAGCTGAGCAGCCCAAGATAATGATTATTCCGATGATTGATATTATGCTGTTTGTATTGGTGTTTTTTATGGTCAGTACCATTTATATGGTGCAGCTTAACACGCTGCCGGTGAATTTGCCGGCGGCTGCGGCAGCGCAAAGAGAAACAAAACCGAACCTGATTTCGATTACCATCACGGAGCAGGGGGATGTTGTCTATGATAAGGATACTCTGCCGGTGGAGAATCTGGCTGAACGAATTCGAAGCTCTTTGATGGCCGATTCGGAAACGGTATTCGTTTTGCGTGGTGACCGCAAAGCTTTTTATGAAGACATGGCGACGGTTTTGGATGCGCTGAAACAGTCCGGCGCGCGTCACGTATCGATTGCGACTGAGCTGAAAGGGAGGTAATTGCCTTGCAGTATCCGACTTATTGGCGGATGGCGTTTTTCTTGGCTTTTTTCTTTCATTTGACGGCTTGGCTGCTGGGAAGCCTGATTCTTCCCCATTTACAGGCGAAGACAGTTGCGGCGCCTGATTCCGTACAGGCCATAGAATGGGAGAATGTTGATACAGAAGAGAAGGTGGAGCCGCCTGTGGCGACACCGCTGCCGCCGCCTGAACCAAAAGAGGAAAAACCGCCTGAGCCGGCAAAACCTGAACAGCCGCCGGCTGAGCAGGAGGAAACGGCGCCGATTCTGGCGGAACAGGATGAACCGGTGATTGCGAAACTGCAAGAACTGGCAGAGGAACCGGAAAAGCTGGATAAGGTTGTTATTGTTAAGGAACCGGCAGACAGCGTGCCTGTACAAATGGGGCAGCCGCCGAAGTTGATTACGGACTATTATCCGCCGTCAGCCAATGTCAAATTTCGTGGCAGGGTCAGTGTTTTTGCGACTATCGGCAAAGATGGAAAAATCATTAAAACAAAAATCGCCGTTACCTCCGGCAAACCTGAGGTAGATCAGCTGGCGATGGATGCTGCCCGGCGCTGGACGTTTAAAGCGGCGCTGGATCAGCAAGGCCGACCGATGGAATGTACGAAAATTATTTCCATACCTTTTAATGTTCCTAAAAAGAAGTAATTTT
Organism: Propionispora hippei DSM 15287; assembly: GCF_900141835.1. Lineage (NCBI taxonomy): Bacteria > Bacillati > Bacillota > Negativicutes > Selenomonadales > Sporomusaceae > Propionispora > Propionispora hippei. The sequence continues at coordinate 35,780 of NZ_FQZD01000005.1, forward strand.
TTTTGCAATAATGATGATAATGAGTATCATTATAATAAAAAGAAGGTCGTGTACACTGTGAAAAAAGGTATTATTCTTTTACTTGCCTTATTTTTTTTAGCGCTGCCATCGGCTCAGGCAGCGCCTAAATGGGAACAAGTAGCCGGACATATTCAGGAGACGATGAAAGAGGCACTGCAGTTGTATGATGCCGGTGACCGTGAAGGTGCCAAGAAGGTTGTCAATGATGCCTATTATGGCGTTTATGAAAAAGACGGCCTGGAAAAAGCCATTCGTACTACGGTAGCGGTGAAAAATGCCAATCTTACGGAGTATCAATTTTACCGAATAAAAAAATTGATAAATGAGGGCGCCGACAGCGCTGAGGTACATGCCGCGAATGATGTATTGGCGGAGATGATTAATGATGATGTGAAAAGCCTGGAAGGGCACGCTGCACAAGGCGGCTGGGCATCTTTCTGGCCGGCGTTTCTAATCCTTGTCCGCGAGGGCATTGAAGCGATTTTAGTGCTGGCGGCGATTATCGCTTATCTGCAGAAATCGGGCAATGTCAAATATCTTGATGTCGTTTATAATTCTTCCATTGCCGCTATCATTTTCAGCTTTGTTACTGCCTATGTGTTTAACTTACTAACTAAGCAATTCGGCGCGGGGGCCAACCAGGAAATTGTTGAGGGCATAACCGTGTTGGTGGCGGCTGCTGTGTTGCTGTCAGTGAGCTTCTGGATGGGCGGGAAAACGAATGCCAAGGCCTGGGAAGCGTATATTCAGGGCATGGTGAAGGCGTCGCTCAGCAGCGGCAAGGCCAAGGCTCTCGGGTTTGCCGCCTTTCTGGCGGTTTACCGCGAAGGAGCGGAAGTGGTTTTGTTTTATCAGGCCCTGTTTAATAGCGCCGCCGGTGATGTGGAAATGATTTGGCTGGGTTTTCTTGCCGGCTGTGTCGCTTTGGCCATTATTTTCGCGCTTATCCGTTATGGAACCTTGCGAATCCCCTTGCGGCCGTTTTTTATCGGCACCAGCATCTTTATGTTTATCCTGGCTATAAGCTTTGCCGGCAGCGGCATTGGAGAACTGCAGGAAGGAGGTATTGTCAGTATGACGCCTGTCGAGGGAATCCCCGTTCCGAGCATTGATCTTTTAGGGATTTATCCAACTTATGAGACCTTGGCAATTCAGGTGTTCTTGCTATGTGCTGCTGCAGGTACTGTCTATTATAGAAAATACCAAAGCAAAGCTTTGGAAAAAACTATTTAAATGTGAAAAGGAGTGTGTAGGTTGACTATGAAAAAGTTAAAAATGTTATTTACTATTTGTGCAGCTTTTGCTACGTTCTTTTCCTTCAGCGGGATTGTTTCGGCAGGCGGATTCCAGGAATATCCCATAGGGGATGAGCAAGAAGCAGTGAATGAACATTTTAAAGTGGCCCTTGTTTATTTCCAACCGATTCAGATGGAACCGGCAGGCATGATGCTTGATCCGGATAAAGCCGATATTCATATAGAAACAGATATCCATGCAACAGAAGGCAATAATACAGGTTTTGGCGTTGGCGAGTGGATTCCTTATCTGACTGTACATTATAAAATGACGAAAAAAGAAACCGGACAAACGCTGGAAGGCGTATTGATGCCGATGAATGCCGATGATGGGCCCCACTATGGAGCAAACGTCAAAATGCTGGGCGCCGGTACATACGATTGCGAATTTACCATTGACAGCCCGCTGCGGATGAATTATGGCTTGCATGTAGATAAAGAAACCGGCGTGGAAGGGCGTTTCTGGGAAAAACCGGTTGTTATGCACTGGACCTTCAATTATGTGCCCAGACATTGGTAAACGGGTATAAATGAAGAAGCAGTATCCTGTCCGGCGAGGGTTTGTTTTAGGCAAACCTTTGGCGGACAGGACTTTTTTCATAGAAAGGAATAGTGTTTATGATACAAACCTTTTTACAACAGTTCATTCCGGTGATGGAGCAGGGTGTTGCGTTAGCTGTGCCGCTGGGAATTTTACTGGCCATTCTATTGCGGATGAATATTTTTACCTATAAGACTGTTTTTTGGCGTGCTCTGTCCTGGGGATTTTGGGGTTCCGTGTTTATTATTGCGGTAAAGGTCGGCACCCGTAACGCGGTGAGCCGGGAGGTTTTTGAAGGGATTGCTGTTTGCATTGCTATCTTTGGTGAACTTGGTTTATTAGCACTTTTCTTTCGGAAAAATCAGGAGAAATCAGTTCAGGTAGAAAAGAAACTGAAAGTATCTATTTTAGCGGTAGTGATTGCTCTGTTTTGGTATCATGGGATGGAAATCTGGCTGTTGCCGGTGAACATCGCCATCACTGCGGTGGGCGACTATTTTACACTGACCGTATTAATGAAATCGCTGGGCGTTGTTTGCGGCATCGGCCTGGCGGTGCTCGGCGGTTATCTGGTACATCAGGCGGCAGCGGCATTATATTATCGCCGGTTGCTGTTTGTATTTACCGTACAAATGGTAGCTATTCTCTTACAGCAGATCATTTTTATAACCCAAATTCTGATGGCCCGGCAGTTTTTACCGGGCGGTGTGTTGATGCAAATTATGGCACCGTTGATTGACCGGCAGTCCTGGTTTATTTTTGTCGTGTTCTTTGTTACCTTGCTAGTGCCGCTGACTTTATTTTTACAGAAGAAGCCGGAGCGTCCGGCCGATGCCAATCCGGCTCAATACCGCAAGATTCTCATGCAAGCGCAGCATAAACTGCGTTGGGGAACCGCCACCGTTTTCTGCTTGGCTTTTATGGTTTTTTTCTCCAGCTTTGGCAGTGTCTATGCCAATAAAACGATGGAATTGGTGCCGGCTCTGCCAATCAATGCGGTTGACGGTAAGGTGGGGGTGCCCTTGTCAGAAGTTGGTGACGGACATTTGCACCGTTATGTATATAAAGCTTCAGGCGGTGAACTGGTGCGGTTTATCGTCATTCAAAAGGGTGGCTCGGCTTATGGTGTAGGCCTGGATGCCTGCGAAATATGCGGTCCTACCGGCTACTATGAAAAGGATGGTCAGGTTATCTGTAAATTATGCGAAGTGATGATGAATAAGGCTACCATCGGAATGCGCGGCGGCTGCAATCCGATTCCGCTTGAATATAAAGTGGATAACGGCCGGATCAGTATCGCGCAAGCCAGTCTTGAACAGGAGCGCAAGCGTTTTAGATAAGGCGGCGAGAAAGGAGAGTGAAATGCTTTGTTCTGGCAAATGGTGAAAGGAGCCGTCGTACGGCAAGGACGCCGGCTGCTGCTGGTTGCACTTACCGTAGCACTGGGCGTATCGCTGGCCGCGGCCATGCTGAATGTTATGTTCGATGTGGGTGAGAAAGTAAATCAGGAATTGAAGGCCTATGGGGCGAATATTACGGTAACGCCGAAAAACTCGTCCGTACTGAAAGATGTGTATGGGCTGGATACGACAACGGCGCACCGGGAGTACCTGGAAGAAGCCGATGTCGGCAAGATTAAGACAATTTTCTGGACGAATAATATTGTTGCCTTTGCGCCGCAGCTTAACGCTTCCTTAACGCTGAAAGATGGCCGCCAGGTCAGCATTCATGGCACATGGTTCGACCATGGCATGCTGTTGCCTACAGGCGAATATATTTCGACCGGAGAAAAATATTTAAAATCATGGTGGAAAATTGATGGGGCGTGGCCCGATGAGCAACAGGAAAACTCAGTATTGGTTGGGCAAAAGCTGGCCAAGGAGCTGGATGTTCAGCCTGGCACCGATATCTTATATGAAGCAAACGGCAAGATGGAAACGTTGCGTGTAAGCGGAATTGTAAGCGGTGGTGGTGCGGAAGAGGGGGGAATTCTGGCGCCGTTAGCTTTGGTACAGAAGCTTGCCGGTTTAGCGGGGAAAATCGATCAAATTGAAGTCAGTGCGATTACCACACCGGAAAATGAGCTGGCCCGGAAAGCAGCCGTCAACCCCAAAAGCCTGTCGCTAAAAGAATATGAAATTTGGTATTGTACGGCCTATGTAAGCTCTATTGCTTTTCAGATTGAGGAAGTCGTGAAAAATTCGGTGGCTCATCCTGTCCGGCAGATCGCCGAGTCGGAAGGAAAAATTTTGGATAAGACGCAACTGCTGATGCTGCTCATTACTGCGTTAAGCCTTTTAAGTTCGGCTCTGGGGGTTTCCAATCTGGTAAGCGCCAATATTATGGAACGAAGTCGCGAACTTGGTCTCTTAAAGGCTATGGGGGCGACAGATCTGGCCGTAGTCCTGCTGGTACTGACGGAAATTTTTATCGCCGGTATCATTGGTGGTACGCTGGGGTATTTTATGGGACTTGGGTTTGCGCAAATTATCGGCAATACCGTATTCGGTTCAAGCATTGCGGTTAATTTGGCCGTTATACCGATCGTTGCCGTGCTCATGGCCTTCGTACTGTTACTGGGAAGTCTGCCGGCCATTCGCATGTTGTTGTCCTTGCGTCCGGCTATTGTACTGCACGGGAGGTAAGGAGAAATGATTAAAAAGTATAGGATGTATGTTATTCTGGTTGTCAACGCACTGCTGCGCCGGCGCTCCCGCATGCTGATCGCATTGCTGGCCGTTGCTGTGGGGGCGACGATTATTTCGGGTATGATTACCGTTTATAATGAAGTACCGCAGCAACTGGGCCGGGAATTCCGGGCCTACGGGGCCAATTTGCTGTTATTGCCGGGGCAGGATCAGACGGTATTGCCGGAGGCGACGGTGCAGGAAGTTGGCAAACTGTTGAACGGGTATGAAATTGTCGGGATGGCCCCTTTTTTGTATGAGCGGGTAAAGATTAACGAGAAACCTGTTTTTACGGGAGGTACTAATTTTTCGACGCTGCGAAAGGTCAGCCCTTATTGGCAAATCAACGGAACCTGGCCGGAACCGGGCAAGCAGGAAATTCTGATTGGCGATGAAATTGCTCAGCAGATGGGCATCAAGCCGGGGCAGACCGTTCTTGTAAATGGCGGGGCGGAATTGCCGGAAGTGCAAATGGTTGTTTCCGGTATTGTCCATACTGGCGGCAAAGAAGAACAATTTGCCTTTATGGAGCTTAGCCTATTGCAAAAGTTACTGCAAAAACCGCAGCAAATTAGTCTTGTGCAGCTCAGTGTTGTTGCCGACGGCGCCGGCTTGGCAAGCATTCAGCAGGAAATTCGCCAAAAAATTCCTGCCGTGGAACCGCAGCTTGTCCAGCAAATTGCCAGTTCGGAAGAAACTGTCCTGAGTAAATTGCAGGCCCTGGTGCTGTTGGTTACAGCGGTTGTTTTGCTGCTTACGCTGATATGTGTGGCGACGACCATGATGGCCGTTGTTACGGAACGGCGCAAGGAAATTGGCTTGAAGAAAGCGTTAGGGGCGGAAAATCGCCATATCATTTTGGAGTTCCTCGGGGAAGGCTGTGTGCTGGGGCTGTTCGGAGGGATGCTTGGCAGCGGTCTGGGCTATTTGTTTGCCCAAAGTGTCAGCCTGCAGGTGTTTAACCGCTCGATTGCTTTTGTGCCGCTCATTGCGGTGCTTTCCGTTTTGCTATCCATTGCCGTAACCGGAGCGGCCAGTCTCTTGCCGGTACGCATTGCTACAAATGTTGAGCCAGCCACTGTTTTGCGTGGTGAATAAGGAGGATTTTCATGAGCTTATTGGAATTGAAAAATGTGTCAATGGCCTATGGCGGCAAAGTATTGGCTGTAAATAATGTTGATCTGACGGTGGAAAAAGGAGAATGGCTGGCCGTGATGGGGCCTTCCGGCTCAGGGAAAACAACCTTGATGAATATCATCGGTTGTATGGATAAAGCTACAGCCGGCTCGGTCATTTTGGATGGGGTTGACCTGACCGAGGTTAGCCACCGGCAGCTTACCATGCTGCGTCGTGATAAAATCGGTATGGTATTTCAACAGTTCCATCTGATTCCTTATCTTACGGCTGTGGAAAATATTATGGTTGCCCAGTACTATCACAGCATACCGGACAAAAAAGAGGCGCTAGCCGCCCTGGCCCGGGTCGGGCTGGAAGACCGCGCTTCGCATCTGCCAAGCCAGTTGTCGGGTGGCGAACAGCAACGGGTATGCATTGCCCGCGCCCTGATCAATTATCCGGTGCTGATTCTGGCTGATGAGCCGACCGGTAATTTGGATGAGGCAAATGAAAAGCTGGTTATGCAAATTTTTCATGAACTGCATGATGAAGGCCATACGATCTTGACTGTTACCCATGCGCCGGAAGTCGGCGCCGAGGCGGAGCGGGCCATTATCATGGACCATGGCCGCATTGTAGAGAGCGGGGTGAGTAAAGCAGTATGAAGCTAAAGAAGAAATATACCCTTCTGATGCTGGCCGGGACCTTGTCGGCGCAGTTTCTGGCCGGCTGCGGGCAGCAGCCGGCCACCGATATTGCCGTGAAAGACACCGCTTCGCCTAAGAAAGCACCCTGTTGTGATTTATCTGATACGAAAGACGGGTCGTATACGGGGGAAAGCTCGTCCGATGATTCGATGGGAAAGGGCCGGATTGCCATTTCGGTTAAAGATCACAAAATTGTTTCGGTAAACTATGTCGGTGTCGATTCGGAAGGGAAACTCAAGGGAGCCGACTATGGAAAAACTAACGGCAAGATTGAGAATCCGGCGTTTTACCAGAAAGCACAAACTGCCGTAAAGGCAAATACGGCTTATGCTGAGCAACTGCTTCAGGTGCAGGAGCTGGCCAAGGTAGATGCCATTTCCGGGGCGACTATATCGTATCAACAATTTATTGAGGCGGCTAAGACGGCGCTGTTGGAAGCAAAGAAATAGGATGGTAGCTGTGACTAAGGCGGGTATTCAAACTGACGGAATGATTCATGCAGCGATTTTGGTGCCGGACGCACACCCTAAAGGGTATGCGGAACCTTGCCCGCATAGTGGCCTCCAGTTTAAAAAAATATTGAGGTATGGCACAAAGAGCACCCGCCAGGGAGTGTTTCGGATAGTTTGAATACATGCCTTAGTGTTCCATCAACTTGAAAATAAGAATTGAATTTGCGGCAATTCTTTCGCAGGGCAAGCCGGCAATAACGAAGGCTTACGGAAAAAGATCCGTAAAAAATTGTACTTTCAGAGTTGGTGGAGCACTAATGTGAAACTGCTATAGTAGGAGCATACTCTTACTATAGCAGTTTTTTATTTTTTTGCGCAGCAGGATTCACCGGCTGTGTTGCGTAAATAATATGTAATAAAGAACAATTCTCATTGCGGTGAAACTAATGGTCTAAAATTAGATATCGTCCGGGTGAGTGTGGCCGGACCGCTCTTGTTTTGAGGGGAGCGGTGCCAGGCTGACCGGGATGCCGCCCAGGCAGGGGGCCAGCAGATTGAATATGACGGCCAGCACTAGAGCGGATAGGCCAAGAAATAGGCCGATAAACAGGCCGATGAAGGCGCCGCCCAGCAGGCCAACGGTTTCGTAATTGGCAATGCCCAGGCCAAGACCGAGCAGGCCGCCGCCGATGGTTCCGGCGGCAAAAAACAGGTAAAATACAGGAAAACAGGCCACGCGCGTAAGCATATGGTTATAATCCGACACTTTAATCACCTCACATTAAATTGATAAACCAGGAGGAGCTTATGGATACACAAAAGTTTGATATTGCTGTCATCGGCGGCGGTCCGGCAGGTCTGTCGGCAGCCTTGACCGGCAGGGTCCGCAACAAACAGGTTGCTCTGTTTGAACACTTGAATCACAGTGAAAAATTGCAAAAAGCCCATATTGTCGATAATTATCTGGGCATGCCACAGATTACCGGGCAGGGAATGATGCAGCAGTTTGTGGCCCATTGTCTGGCCCAGAAGCCTGCCTTGATTCAGGAAAAGGTGGTTACTGTTTTTCCGGGAGACGACGGATTTACCTTGCTGACTCCTGTTAACACCTATGAAGCGAGGTCGGTCATTTTGGCTACCGGCGTGGTGAGCACGCCTCTGTTTAAAGGGGAAAAAAGCTTCTTGGGTCGCGGTGTCAGCTACTGTGCAACCTGTGACGGCATGTTCTATAAGGATAAAGACGTAGCTGTCATATCTTATACCAGTGAGGGTGAGCCGGAGGCCGAGTTTCTTGGTGAGATCTGCCGTAACGTGTTCTATTTTCCCCAATACCGGCCACAGCCGGCCGCCCTGCGGTCCCAGGTCAAGATTGTACCGGGCAGACCGCGGTTTATCGAGGGTGACACGCAGGTGGAAAAATTGGTTACCGATAAGGAGGAGCATAAGGTCAGCGGTATTTTCATCATACGCCAGTCCGACCCGGTGGAAAATGTACTGCCTGGTTTGGTCTTGGACGGTGAGGTCATCCAGGTGAACAGGGATATGTCGACCAATATTCCCGGTGTCTTTGCCGCCGGTGATTGCACAGGCAAGCCCTGGCAGATAGCCAAGGCTACCGGCGAAGGATTAATTGCCGTACTGAGCGCCATTTCCTATTTGGATAAAAAACCTATATAGCAGAGACGAAACATAAAATAAAGCGACAGATAGCCGACGAGAGGGAACACAAAAGAGATCAGTGTGGAAAAGCCAAATTGGCTCAAGTAAAGACTGGCCGCGGCAATCAATATACCGGCCTTGCCGAGCCCCAGACCTGAAGTGACGCGCAGTTTGTCGGCGCAGGCATAGAGCGTGGTGGCCGCCGTGGTATACATGGCCGTCAGAAACATGCAGGCGTAGGCGATGGAATTAATGCTGGGCTGAGTGCTGGAAATTTCTAGCATGGGAATTTCGTAGCTGAGAATATCGGGATAGTGCAGCATGACGATAAAGGCGACAAAGCCGGCCAGCAGGGTTATAAAAAAGCCGCCGGTCAGGCTGCCCCAAAACCGTAGTTGCCGGGTGGGGATAAACGGCCCCAGCGGCGCCAGCACGGTGGAGCCCATGATCAAGTTATAGGAAACATATAATACGCTGGATAAAATCCAATGCGGCTGATCATAGGTGCTGACAGGTATGGAATACGTCAGTAGATCGGCCGTAATGCCGTGATATACGATAGAATACAGCCCTACGGATAATGTGGATAAAGCCAGCAGCGGCAGCATGCACATATTAATGAAGGTAATGCCACGGATGCCGCAGACGGCTGTGCCAAAAGCGAGGAGGGCCATGGCGGTTAAGCCATAAAAGCGGGGCAGGGCAAACACGTCCTCGCACATGGTTCCGGCGCCGGCCAGCATGATGGTTAATACGCTAAACAGAAATACGGCAATGATGATGTCAAAAAAGACGGCGATTTTCTGGCCGCATACGTAATATAACACCTGATGATAGCCGGTGGCCCGCAGCCGGTAGCCCAGTTCCAGAATGCAATAGCCCAGCAGGGAGAACAAAACGCCGGCCAGCAGGATGCCCCAAAGCCCTGTGGCGCCGTAAACGACGAAAAACTGCAGCAGTTCCTGGCCGGAAGCAAAGCCGGCGCCAATGATGGTGCCCGCATAGGCAGCGGCAATTTTAAAAACGGCCAGTACCTTTTTGAAATGCATATAAGCCCTCCTTGCCCGGTGATCCATCAAATTAATAAAGTGTATGCAGGGGTTTCTGATTATTGCCGAAAGATTTTCTATTGCTGAAAATGTTGCAGCTTGGGGACTAGTTACTGTAAAGTACTAGTGGAATAGACTTTACAATATTTGGCGTATATTGTAGAATGTATTAGGATAGAATATTCTTACATTACGAGCGATTACATACTATGTTTTAAATGCCGGTTATGGCGGCGCCCGTTTGCGGGAATAGGCTCTCGTCCCTACCAATGGCGAGAGTTTTTGTTTTAGGAGGGGTAACAATGTTGGATATCAAGTTTATCCGTGATAACACGGAAACCGTGCTGCAAGCTTTGCAAAACCGTGCTTCCACAATGAATTTAGACGAATTCATTGTTTTGGAAAGAGAGCGCCGTGAAGTGTTAAGCGAGGTCGAAAGTCTCAAAAATAAAAGAAATGTTGTATCGCAGGAAATTAGCAAGCTGAAAAAAGCTAAGGAAAATGCCGATGAGCTGGTGGCTGAGATGCGGGCTGTAGGCGACCGGATTGCGGTATTGGATGGTCAGGTAAAGCAAATGGAAAGTGCCATTAGCGATATTGTTATGAATATTCCCAATGTCCCCCATCAATCGGTAGTGATCGGCGCTGATGAAACGGCGAACCAGGAAATTCGCCGCTGGGGGACGCCCCGTGAGTTTGACACGGAACCCAAGGCTCATTGGGAGATTGGGGAAAAGCTCGGCTTATTGGATTTTGAGCGGGGTGGCAAGGTAACCGGCGCACGGTTTACCTTTTACCGGGGGCTGGGAGCACGCCTGGAGCGTTCGCTGATTAACTTCATGCTGGATTTGCATACCCGTGAGCATGGATATACCGAGTTTTTTCCGCCCTTTATTGCTAATAAGGACAGTATGACCGGAACAGGACAATTGCCCAAATTCGGACAGGATATGTTTAAGCTGGAAGGGTTGGACTACTATTTGATCCCGACTGCCGAAGTGCCTGTTACCAATTTGCATCGTGGTGAAATTCTGGATGGCAAGGACCTGCCGCTGTGCTATACGGCTTACAGTGCCTGCTTCCGGGCTGAAGCCGGTGCCGCCGGCAGAGACACGCGGGGTCTCATTCGCCAGCATCAGTTTAATAAGGTGGAACTGGTTAAGTTCAGCAAGCCGGAAGATTCCTACCAGGAGCTGGAGAAGCTCACCAATAATGCCGAACGGGTTTTACAACTGCTGGGACTGCCTTATCGTGTTGTTTTATTGTGTACCGGCGACATGGGCTTCTCCTCAGCTAAGACCTATGACCTGGAGGTCTGGCTGCCGAGTTTTGGAAAATACCGGGAAATTTCCTCCTGCTCGAACTTTGAGGATTTCCAGGCCCGCCGGGCGGATATCAAGTTCCGTCGCGAACCCAAGGCCAAGCCCGAGTTTGTGCATACTCTGAATGGTTCAGGTGTGGCTATTGGCCGGACGGTAGCCGCCATATTGGAAAACTACCAGCAGGATGACGGTTCGGTGGTTGTACCGGAAGCGCTGCGTCCGTATATGGGTGTTGATGTAATAAAATAGAGGTTGCTTAGGGCTTTTCGCTAGTTTTCAGATACGCCTTGACACAACGGAGCTGCCGTAATAAAAATATTATGGCAGCTCCTTTTGATTTTTCCCATAGGGCAATGGCGGGATTGACGGCTGTGCCATTGTTGAGTTCAAATTTTATTGGCTGAAAGTGGGGCCCTATGACCTGAAGCAATATTTATTAATAATTTTTGAACCGGGCTGTTGACACGGGTGGAACATTTTGTTTATAATATATATGTTCAGTTGATAATGAATATCATATTCATGGTTATCACAGAGGAAGTAGGGGGAGTGCGGTATGTCTAAGCAGTTGAGCGAGTTGAAGCCTGGCGAACAGGGAGTTGTTGTCAAGGTAAAAGGCAACGGACCTGTTTACCGTCGGATTGTGGATATGGGAATTGTCCCCGGTGCCAATATTACGGTGTTGAAATATGCCCCCTTGGGCGATCCGATTGAAATCAAGGTAAAAGGGTTTAACTTATCCTTGCGTAAATCGGAAGCATCCATGATTCAGCTTGAAGGAGCTTAAGAAGGGAAGGATACTCATATGCCGCTGACTATGGCAAGTCCCGGACAGGAAGTTAAAGTAGTTGATATAAGACATTGCGGTGATCATCGTATCCGTCTGCTGGATATGGGGTTGACAACCGGTGCGCTGGTTCGCGTGATTAGCCGGAATACATCCTCCCTGCTGATTGGTGTTAAACGGACGCGGATTATGCTGGAGTTCCGGCTGGCCCATCAAATTGACGTTCAACAGTAGAATAATTGATAAAGTGGGTTCTTACAGAATTGTGAGTACTCACTTTTTTTTGCTTGCTTTGCCGAAGGGAAAAGAAATTGTGTTAAATTGATTTTTTTCTAACATTAGCGTAATAAAATAGGATATAATATTCGAGAAAGATAATTAGCCAAATTTTAACAATGTTCGGGGGGATTGGATGTACTCCAGACAGACAGATACACCGCTATTAAAAGCCATGCAAAAATATGTGGCCGATGGCGTTATGCCTTTTCATACACCGGGACATAAACAGGGCAAGGGCATGCATCCCGTCCTGGAAAACATATTGGGTAGAGCTACCTTAGCGCTGGACTTGGCATTAATGGAAGATATGGATGATTTGCACGAACCCCATGGTTGTATCAAAGAAGCTCAGGATTTGACCGCTCAGTTATACGGGGCCGACCATAGCTTTTTTGTGGTCAACGGTACTACCGGTGGCATATATGCCATGATTTTGGCAGTGGCCGGACCGGGAGACAAGATTATCGTGCCACGCAATGCTCATCGTTCGATTATTGGCGGCATTATTTTGAGCGGTGCAATTCCGGTGTTTATGCAGCCCGAGGTTGACAGCGAGCTGGGTCTGGCGATGGGAGTTACGCCGGAAACGGTGGCAATGGCGGTGCAACTGCACCCTGAAGCCAAGGGTGTTCTGATTATCAATCCTACCTATTACGGGGTAGCCACCGATCTTAAAAAGATCGTTGATATTGTACATGCCCACAATATGGTGGTTATGGTGGACGAGGCGCACGGACCGCACCTGAAATTTGGCGACTGTCTGCCGGTTCAGGCGCTTGATGCCGGTGCCGATATGTGCGCTCAAAGTACACATAAAATTATTGGTGCCATGACCCAGTGCTCTATTGTACACTGCCGGGAGGGGCGCATCCGGGTGCCGCACTTGAAATCCATGCTCCAACTGGTCCAGTCGACCAGCCCTAACTATATTATGCTGGCTTCGCTCGATGTTGCCCGGATGCAGATGGCAACCCAGGGCTATGATTTGGTAAACCGGGCGATTAAGCTGGCGGAGTGGACGCGGACCGAAATTAATAAAATTCCGGGGCTGTATTGCTTTGGCCGGGAAAAAATCGGCAATCCCGGGGTGCACAGCATCGACCCGACTAAAGTTACGGTAACTGTCAAGGGTCTGGGCCTGCAAGGGGCCGAAGCCGAGCGGATACTGCGTCATAAGTATAATATTCAGGTAGAGCTTTCCGATATGTATAATGTATTGTTCCTGATCACCCTGGGCGACGGTGAGCTGGAGGTACAGACGCTGGTGCGGGCTTTGCGGGATATGGCGGAGCATTATTCAGGCAAAAGTGATTTTGCCGCTATGGAAGATGTCTATGCCGCCACTCGTTACCCGGCGCCGCCGGAAGGAGTTTTATCGCCGCGGGATGCGCTGTTTGGCAATACCTGCATGGTGCCGTTCCAACAATCCGCCGGGTTTGTTTGCGCCGAAATTGTTACCTTTTATCCGCCGGGCATACCGCTTTTATGTCCGGGCGAACGGATTTCACAGGATATTATCGACTACTGCACACAGCTTCAGGCAGCGGGACTTCATATTTCCGGCCCGGAAGACTATACGCTAAAAACAATAAAAGTGGTGGACTAAGTGACAGGAAAACTGATTATTATTGAAGCCGGCGACGGCTGCGGCAAAGCGACACAGACGGCAACGCTCTGCCGCCGGCTGGAACAGGAAGGCCGCCGGGTTAGAAAAGTAGAATTTCCCGATTATCAAAGCCCGTCTTCGGCGCTGATAAAAATGTACCTGCAGGGACATTTCGGCCGGGATGCGGCAGCAGTCAATCCCTATGCAGCATCCACCTTCTATGCGGTGGACCGTTTTGCCTCCTACAAGGCAGACTGGGAAAGCTTTTTGAAGGCCGGGGGGATTGTAGTATGCGACCGCTATACCACTTCCAATATGGTGCATCAGGCGGTGAAGCTTGCCGATGCGGCGGCCAGAGAGAGCTTTCTGGACTGGCTGTGGGATTTTGAGTTTGTTAAAATGGGACTGCCTGTGCCTGATGCGGTCATCTTGCTGGATATGCCGCCTGCCTACAGCCAAAAGTTGCTGGCCGAACGGACCAGCAAGGCGGGCTTTGCTGAAAAGGATATTCATGAGCAGGACCAGGCTTACCTGACGCGCTGTTATGACTGTTACCGGCAAATTGCCGAACGTTACGGCTGGCAGATCGTACCCTGTGTAAAGGATGAAACGCTAAGAAGCATTGATGACATTCACGAAGAAGTGTATGCCCGGGTGGCCAGCCTGCTGACCGGTGCCAATAACCCCGGCTGAGCGGATGGTTTGCTTATTTTAAATAAAACAATTATAATTATAATCAATAAAAGTATGTAAACCGTTTTGTTATTAGCTAGAAGAAAGGCAGGCTCTTTTGTGAAAATTAATAAGATGGGAACAGGCAATCCACTTCCTGTAACCGAGCGCGATACCGGGGGGAAGGCGGAAAAAACGGATGGCCATTTTGCTTCTGATCTATTGAAAATACAGGATGGGCAGTCTAAGGAACGGCTGAATGCATTACTCGAGCAGATTACCGAGCAGGGAAAGCGGTTGGGACAAGTGCCCACCTACTCCGAGCTTAAGACTTACCGTGAATTGGTCCGGAATTTTATCGGCGAAGCGGTAGGCAATATGTACAGCCTGAAATCTCAGGCCGGCTGGGATCGCTATGGGCGGCAGAAAGTATATACCATTATAAAAAAGGTGGATTCCACACTGGAAGAATTGGCGGAGGATGTACGGCAGGGGCAGAAGCGCCAGTTGGATATTATGGCTAAACAGGATGCGATTCGCGGCATGCTGGTAGATTTATATATGTAAGGATGAACAAACTTTGAACTGGGATAGCATAATTGGTCATACAGCTACAATTGCAAACTTGCGGGCGATGCTTCAGGCGGACCGAATGCCCCACGCGTTGTTGTTTGCCGGCCCCGAGGGGGTCGGTAAAATGCTTACGGCCGGGGTGTTGTCCGCCGCCTTGCTATGCGAGTCGGCGGACAAGCCTTGCGGAAGGTGTCCGTCCTGCCGGCAGTTTGACCAGAATAATCATCCGGATTTCAGTCTAATCCGCCCGGAAGGAGCCAGTATCCGCATTGAACAAATCAGGGCGCTGCAGCATCAGGTGTCCTTGGTGCCTTATTTAGGAGACCGGCGCGTTGTGGTTATTGAAAATTCGGATAAAATGACAACTCAGGCGGCAAACAGCCTGTTAAAAGTTCTGGAGGAGCCGCCGGGACGCGCTGTGTTTATTTTAGTGACCGCCAGACGGCAAATGCTGTTGGATACGATTATATCCCGCTGCCTGACCGTTTGGTTTCAGGCTCAGCCCTGGCAAGAGTTACTGGCGGCACTGGTGGCGAAGGGATATCCGGCCAGAGAGGCAGAAGTGGCTGTGCGGTTGGGAAACGGTAAAATGGGCACGGCACTGGGGCTGCTGGAGCCGGACGGTTTGCGGGTCCGCGACCAGGCGTTTACCCTGGTAGCCGCTCTGACGGATACCGGCGGACAAGCCCTTTGGACTTTGCCGGAGGAACTGGAAAAGTATACAAGGCAGGATGTGCTGGAGCTTTTGCACTATGTGACTTTGCTGCTGCGGGATATATTAGTATACCGGGTAAACTGGGAGCAAAGCCTGCTGTTTAATATAGACCTGACCGAGCAACTGGCTGAACAGGCTCTTTACTGGGAAGAGACGGCCTTGCTGGCGGCCTTTGGACAAATTCGCCAGGCGGAAAGGGCCTTGACGGGTAATGGCAATATTCGTTTAGTCCTGGAAGCTTTATTGATTCATATAATGGAAATGATGAAAGGAGGACAGCATTTTGCAAGTAGTAGTGGGAGTGCGATTTAAGAAAGCAGGAAAAATATATTATTTTGATCCCGGACACTTTAAGCTGGCTGCCGGTGATCATGTGATTGTCGAGACGGCCAGAGGGCTGGAATATGGAGAAATTGTTATTGGGGTGCGGGAAGTGGCCGACAAGGATATTGTTGCGCCGTTAAAAACCGTTCAACGTCAGGCGACGGAGGCCGATAAGGAAAAGGTGAAGGAAAACAGGGCCAAGGAAGTTGAAGCATTTACCCTGTGCAGCCAAAAAATCGCGGCCCATGGCCTGCCGATGAATCTGGTTGATGTAGAATATACTTTTGATGTAAATAAAATCATATTTTATTTTACCGCCGACGGCCGTATTGATTTTAGAGAACTGGTTAAAGATCTGGCCTCGGTTTTTCGTACCCGCATCGAGCTTAGGCAGATCGGTGTCAGGGATGAAGCCAAAATGATGGGCGGGATTGGCTGTTGCGGGCGTCCTTTATGCTGCGCAACCTTTCTGGGGGACTTTGAGCCTGTATCCATCCGGATGGCCAAGGACCAGAATTTATCGCTCAATCCGACCAAAATTTCCGGCATTTGCGGGCGCTTGATGTGTTGTCTGAAATATGAGAGCGACCGCTACAGCTCCTCCAGCAAGAAGATTACGCCGCCGCCTGTGGGGGTTGACGTAGTTACGATTGAAGGCGAGGGGAAGGTGGTGGCTGTCAACCATAATAAGAAGCTGGCTACCGTAGTCCTGACTGACGGTAAAACCGTTGATGTGCCCTGGGAAGATGTAGTGGAAAAAGAAACGAATGGAGCATAAAGACTGGCTGCAGCCAAAAGAACGGCTGGATGATCTTGGCATCAATGGTTTGAAAATTATTCAGCATCCTGATGAATTTTGCTTTTCTTTGGATGCCGTCTTATTGTCGCATTTTGTGATGCTGAGGCCCGGTGACAGGGTGGTCGACTTGGGTACGGGAACCGGCGTGATGCCACTTTTGCTTACCACCCGGGACGTTGGTTCCGTAACCGGCATTGAGCTTGATCGTCAAATATCGGAAAGGGCGGCGCGCAGTGTGGCCCTAAATTACCTGCAGGATAAGGTTACTATTTTGCAGGGCGATCTTCGGCAGCTAAAGGGTGTGCTGGCGGCCGGCGCATATGAAGTTGTCATTGCCAATCCGCCTTACCGGCCGGTTGGTGGCGGCTATATCAGTCCCCAGGCGGGGATTGCCCGGGCCTGTCATGAGCTTACAGCTACGCTGCAGGATGTTGTGGCGGCGGCCCGTTATCTGGTAAAATATCGGGGCCGTTTCGCCATGGTGCATCTGCCGGAACGGATGGCAGAAATTCTCAGTGTTATGGGGGCCGCCGGTTTGGAGCCAAAACGGTTGCAACTGGTGCATCCTCATCTGAACAAAGGGCCCAATATGCTGCTGGTAGAAGGCATCCGCGGTGCCAGACCAGGCCTGGAGGTACTGCCGCCGCT
The DNA here is from genome assembly GCF_900141835.1 of Propionispora hippei DSM 15287. Taxonomy (NCBI): domain Bacteria; kingdom Bacillati; phylum Bacillota; class Negativicutes; order Selenomonadales; family Sporomusaceae; genus Propionispora; species Propionispora hippei. The sequence goes on from NZ_FQZD01000005.1 coordinate 53,032, forward strand.
CATTGTCTATGAAGGTGACGGCAGCTATACGGAGGACCTGTTGCAGTATTATCCGAAAGAAATCCGGCAAATGGCAGTTAAGGAAGGCAGGCAAATGCTTAGATGACCAGAGAATACGGCAGACTTTTTTTATGCGCCACCCCGATTGGCAATTTGGAGGATATGACCTACCGGGCGGTCCGCACTCTGAAAGAGGTGACGGTCATCGCCGCCGAGGATACCAGACACACCAGGAAACTGCTTAGCCATTTTGATATTCATACACCGCTAGTCAGCTATCATGAGCACAACAAGGAGCAAAGAGGACCGGAGCTTGTCGCCCGCCTGCTTAACGGCGAGGATATTGCCGCTGTCAGTGATGCCGGTATGCCGGGAATCTCCGATCCCGGTGTTGATTTGGCCAGGTTGGCGATTGAGCAGGGGATTTTGGTTATACCGGTACCGGGAGCCAATGCGGCCTTGTCGGCACTGGTCTGTTCCGGGCTGGATACCACGGCGTTTACCTTCCTCGGTTTTTTGCCCAAGACAAAAAAGAAAAGGCAGGAGTTATTAGGCCGCTGGGCGACACACTCCTGCACCATGGTATTTTATGAATCGCCGCATCGGCTGATGGCAACGCTGGCCGAATTGCAAGCGTCTTTTGGCCGCCGCCGGGCGGTTGCCGCCCGGGAACTTACCAAAAAATTCGAGGAGTTTGTGCGCGGTGATTTGCAGAGCCTGGCAGAATACTTTACACAGCAGTCTCCCCGGGGAGAGTTTACGCTTGTTGTGGAAGGATGTCCGGCTACAGGAGAGACGGAAAGTCGGCAAGAAAATCTCTCGCCTGTTTCCTATGTGGAGCAATTAATCCGCTCCGGTAAAAATAAAAAAGATGCCATCCGACTGGTGGCATCTGAATTGGGACTTCCTAAGCGTGAGGTATACCAGGCTGTCATTGAACTGAAGGACCACTGACGGCTACTGACCGGCAGCGGTCTCCTGAGCGAAAACATGGGGTCCAAACTGGCGTAAGTACTTGTCCCAGGAAAAAGCGTTAGATGGCTTTTTCTGTCATGGCGGTTAGACATTCCTTGCAAATGTTTTTGTTTCTGAAAACGGTTACTTCGTCTGCATTGCCGCAGAATACACAGGCGCAGGAAGGCTCGTATTTCCGAAGAATGATCCGATCGCTGTCTACATAAATTTCCAAAGCGTCTTTTTCTTCTATATCTAGTGTGCGTCTTAGTTCGATAGGAATAACTACTCTTCCTAACTCGTCCACTTTGCGTACAATTCCTGTTGATTTCATAATTGAAAATTCCCCTCTCAAATACAACATTATTCGACAAAACTTGTCTGACTAAATGATACCAAATATTACAATAGCTGTCAACCTTATTTTTCCATATAAAAATATATTTACCATGAAAAGTCGAATAGTGTCGTCAAAAGACGGTTGTTTTTGTCGAATAAACTCGTATTATAGCGGAAAAGCGATTTGACAAGCTGAAATACGATTACTATAATTGGAAATTAGATGTTGTATTTTGTTGGTAAATAATAAAGCATTTGGAACTCGAATTTTCGCTTTTTTTAGCGGTAAATTTTATAGGTTGATTAAGGAGGATTACGATGGAGAAACAAACGTTTTATATCACCACCCCGATTTATTATCCCAGTGACCGGTTGCATATCGGACATGCCTATTGTACTACGGTGGCCGATGCCATCGCACGGTATAAGCGACTGGCGGGCTTTGATGTATTCTTCTTGACCGGGTCCGATGAACATGGACAAAAGATTCAGCGTAAAGCACAGGAAGAACAGGTAACCCCGATTGCCTATGTGGATAAAATCGTGGCGTCTTTTCAAAATTTATGGCAGAAGCTTCATATTTCCCATGACGACTTTATTCGCACCACAGAAAAACGTCACCGGGAAGTAGTACAGGCGATCTTTCAGAAAATTTATGACCAAGGCGATATTTATAAAGCTTCCTACGAAGGCTGGTATTGTACCCCCTGTGAAACCTTCTGGCTGGAGCGGCAGCTAGAGGACGGCAAATGCCCCGACTGCGGTCGGCCGGTAGAAATGCTGGGTGAGGAAAGCTATTTCTTTCGCATGTCCAAATATCAGGACAGGCTGCTCCAATTTATTGAAGAAAACCCTGACTTTATTCAACCTACCTCCCGCCGTAACGAAATGATCAATTTCATTAAAGGCGGACTGGAGGATTTGTGCGTATCCCGGACAACCTTTGATTGGGGGATTCCGGTACCGTTTGATCCCAAACATGTAGTGTATGTCTGGTTTGATGCACTGACAAATTATATTACCGCTGCCGGTTATATGCACGACCGGGAGAAGTTTGCCAAGTACTGGCCGGCCGACATCCATTTGGTCGGCAAGGAAATTGTCCGGTTTCATTCGATTATTTGGCCGGTCATTCTTATGGCGCTGGGCGTTCCCTTGCCGAAGAAAGTCTATGGCCATGGCTGGCTGGTAGTCGAAGGCGATAAAATGTCCAAGTCAAAGGGCAATGTTATCGATCCGGTGGCTTTAATTGACGAATTTGGCGCCGACACCATTCGCTATTTTTTGCTGCGGGAAATCAATCTGGGCATGGATGGCAATTTTTCGCGGGACGCGCTTATCAACCGCATCAATTCTGATCTTGCCAATGATTTGGGCAATTTGCTGCACCGGACCCTGAACATGATACACCGGTTCAACGGCGGCGTGGTACAAAACGGCCAAGTGCCGGAAGCCATTGATGACGGGCTGATCAGCTTGGCGAAACAGACCGTGTCGTCCTATCAGGCCATGATGGAGCAGCTTGATATTAACGGAGCGATTAAGGATGTGTGGGCCCTGATCAGCCGCACGAATAAATATATTGATGAAACCGGACCCTGGGCACTGGCCAAGGACCCGGCAAAGAAAGAACGTCTTGATACCGTTTTGTATAATTTGGCGGAAACGCTCAGAATTGTTGCTATTTTGATTTCTCCTTTTATGCCGTTGACCGCCCCCAAGATATACAGCCAGTTGGGACTGGCGGAAGATTTTACCAAGGTTACGTTGGAAACGGCTAAACAATGGGGTTCGTTGCCTTCCGGTACACAGGTAGCGGCCCATCCCGAACCCATCTTTCCCCGGATTGAAACTAAGACTGCCGATACCGGAGCAGGAAAAGCGGTCGCTGACGTCGAAGTAAAGAAACCAGTAGAAGCAGTTCCGGCTACACCGGAAGTTACCATTGATGAATTTGCCAAGCTGGATTTGCGGGTTGCCAAGGTTCTGGCGGCGGAAAAAGTTAAAGGTGCGGATAAGCTGCTGCTGCTGACGGTTGACCTGGGTTCCGAACAGCGCAGCATTGTGTCCGGCATTGCCAAACATTACACGCCGGAAGAACTGGTGGGTAAAAATGTGGTTATGATTGTTAACTTAAAGCCGGCGAAGATTCGCGGCATCGAGTCAAGAGGAATGGTACTGGCTGCTTCCGACGGTGAAAAACTGACCCTGGCAACGGCTCCCGATATGCCGCCCGGCAGCAAAGTAAAGTAGGTGGCGGTTATGTTATTTGATTCTCATGCGCATATTGATGATGAAAAATATACGGATGATCAGGCGGCGGTTATTGAACGGGCTGTCAGCAATGGAATAAGCGGCATCATCAATGTCGGAACCTGTATGGAGTCTTCCCGGCAGTCCATTGCCTTGAGCCAAAAGTATGCTATGGTCTATGCTGCCGTCGGCATTCATCCCCATGATGCTAAGGATGCCCGGCGGGAAGATTACGAGCAATTGGCGGCATGGACTGAACTGGATAAGGTAGTGGCGATTGGCGAAATCGGTCTGGACTATTATTATGATTTTTCGCCCCGTGAGATTCAAGAGGTTGTTTTTGTCCGGCAGCTTGATGTGGCGCGGCAGTGTCATAAGCCTGTGATCATCCACGACCGTGATGCCCATCAGGATACGCTGCACATTTTAAAGCATGAGGGAAAAGGGGTGCAGGGAGTTCTGCACTGTTTTTCCGGCAGTTTGGAAATGGCGCGGGAAGTGATTAAGCTTGGCTTTTATGTGTCGCTGGGCGGTCCGGTGACATTTACCAATGCAGCCAAGCTAAAAGAAATTGCCTGCCAGGTTCCCCTGGAAAGGCTGCTGGTGGAAACCGACTCGCCTTATCTCACACCGCACCCCTACCGGGGAAAGCGAAACGAGCCGGCCCATGTGCGCTTGGTGGCTGAGTGTATTGCCGGGTTACGCGGCATGGAACTGGCCGAACTGGCCCGGATTACGTCGGACAATGTGCGGCGTCTGTTCGCCATTAGTCAAGATTTATGATCCACGATCCATGATGTAGTATGAAGATGTAGCTTATGTGATAAAAAAACTGCGGCTCCGATGGATGCTCTGCAGTTTTTTTGCATAAATAACCCAGGACCGGCATATAATTTGAATGTCGTGTGACGCTCTTGCTGTTGACAACTAGGGATAATTATGGTATATTCCACAGGTGCCAAAAAAGGAGGAATTGAATGACCGACTTTCAGACTATCCAGTCAAAATTAAGCCGAAAAACAATATTGTATCTTTGCGGATTGCTTATTGTTGCTATGCTAGCGGCCGGTTTTGCCTGGACGTACAAGACGGTGCAGATTATCACAGACGGTAAACATATTGTCGTAAATACATTATATAGCGATCCCAAGTCAGTGTTAGCTCAAGAACATATAGCATTAGAATCACCAGATGAATATCGCATGTCTACCGATAAGCTGGATAATGGCACTGTCATTACCGTGTATCGGGCCATGCCTGTTACCGTGATGTACCAGGGGAAGGCGCAGTCTGTCATAACTGCCAAGCCTACCGTGGGTGAAGTGGCGGCCAGTATGGGGCTATTTGCGGATAATATCCGTCTCGAACCGGGAGCGGACACCGCAGTGGTTCCCAACCTGCAAATTAACGCCACCGTATTATCAGAGAAAATTGTAGAACGTCAACAGCCAGATCTATTTACTGTCCTGCGCAAACCTGACGCCTCCCTGGAAAGGGGAACGGAAGCAGTGGAACAGGAAGGACAGGATGGCGCCAAAACGGTCGTCATCAAACAGCACTTTGCTGATGGAAATCAAGTTTCGGAAGAGGTTTTGTCAGAACGGGTTAACGAACCGTCAATACCAAAAATCATTCGTGTTGGCACACGCGACACAGTCGAAACCTCTCGGGGCGCCATGCGCTTCAGACGCTCCGAACTGATGGAAGCCACAGCCTATAATCCCTGGGACGGCTCCGGCGCCGGTATTACGGCGACGGGAATGCAGGCCCGGCGAGGAATTGTTGCGGTTGATCCGAGGGTAATCCCTCTGGGGTCCCGCTTATTTATCCCTGGTTATGGCATGGCCTTGGCCGCCGATACGGGCGGTGCGATTGTCGGAAACCGTGTTGACTTATGTATGGACGGTTATGGTGAAGCGATAAGCTTCGGCCGGCGAATGGTAAAAGTGTATGTACTGGAATAACAGGGCTTTGCCCTGTTATTCTTTTTACTAAACTTCAGAGACATGGTACAATAACATATACGTAAATTTAACAGGGTGGTTACACCGCAGAGTAGGAGAGAGCGTAACCTTGATCAAAGAAATCATTGTCGTGGAAGGTAAACAGGATATACAGGCCGTCCGCCGGGCTGTAGATGCTGAATGCATTTCCACAGGCGGTTTTAGTATGCCGCCGCATGTTTTGCAAAAAATTGAACAAGCTTATACAAAACGGGGCATTATCATTCTTACCGATCCTGACAGCGCCGGGGAACGGATCCGCAAGTTTTTAAGCAAGCGCTTCCCGGAGGCCAAACATGCTTTTGTAGCCCGCATCGACGCCACGGCCAACGGTGATATCGGAATTGAGCAGGCTTCGGCCGAGGCCATCCGGTCGGCACTTAGCAAAGTAAAATGCCATGAGTGGCAGCCGCAGGAAGAGTTTTCCTGGCAGGATATGCTGGAAAACGGTTTGACCGGAACGGCCAATGCCGCCGAGCGACGCGCTGTTATCGGGAACCGGCTGGGTATCGGCTATGCCAATGGCAAAAGTTTTTTATACCGCTTAAACCATTACGGTGTTACCCGTGCTGATTTTAGGAATGTGATAGAGGAGATAACAAAATGATTGAGCCAACCATTGCCAACCGGGACGTGACCTTACATATCTTGAAGACCTTTGGCATTCATATGAGCAAGAAACTGGGACAGAACTTTCTGATTGATGAACAGGTGGTACAGGCTATCGTTCAGGCGGCAAATATTCAGACCGGCGATGCTGTGCTGGAAATTGGACCGGGTATTGGCACGCTGACGCAGGGCCTGGTCCGTAGCGGTGCGCAGGTGACTGCGGTGGAAATTGACCGGCAGCTAGTAACCGTGTTAGCCAAGACGCTGGAAGGTTATGAGAATGTGCGCGTCGTACATGGCGATATTTTGCGGGTCAACATTTCCCAGGAAATGGGGACCGATTCGTATAAGGTTGTGGCTAATCTTCCTTACTATATTACGACGCCGATTATCATGGGCCTTTTGGAGCAGCGCCTGCCTGTGGAACTGTTGGTGACGATGGTGCAAAAAGAAGTGGCCCGGCGGATGGTTGCCTTGCCGGGAACCAAAGATTATGGAGCGCTGTCGGTGGCGGTACAATATTACACCGAGCCGGAAATCATGTTTATCGTCCCGCCACGCTCGTTTGTGCCGGCTCCGGCTGTGGAATCGGCTGTCATTCGTTGTACCGTCCGTACTCAGCCGCCGGTGACGGTACAGAGCGAAAAGTTGTTTTTCCAAATTGTTAAGGCTGCCTTTTCGCAACGCCGGAAAACCTTGTTTAACGCTTTAAAAACAACGGGGCGCCCACCGGAAGAAATCAAAGAGGCTTTGCTGGCGGCAGGCATTGACGGAGCAAGGCGGGGCGAAACCCTGAGCCTGGAAGAATTTGCGGCCATTACAAATTACTGGAGTAAGTAACAAAAGATCTGACCGAAGAGAAACGGTCAGATCTTTTATTATTTCAGAAAAGAATCCAAGAGATCAAAACGGCGTTCACTGTTATAGCCCTGAAAAATCTTAGTCTGGTTTTGCCGGGTCCGGGGTTCGCTATGGAAAGCTGCAATAGCCTCAAGACAGTCGCCGACAATGGTATCGATAATTTTATGGGTGTGAATCTGGTTTTTGATAGACGAACCAAGCTGGTAATGGGGGATGGTGGTTGCCACATCAATTTTTAATTTGTGCAATCGGGCCAGGGCCATGGGGACCGGTGGAATGGCCAGTTCCCTAAGTGGAATAAGTTCCAGCAGCCGTTTGGAGACGGCGTGCGGGCCATGGGCCGGGGTAGCCAGGTTGATTTTTTTTTCCAGTCCTAATTCTTTATTCAGGGTAAGCCGCCACTGAAAGGTCGGATTATAGCGTTCGATGTGGCGGGGCGGCGACGGATAACAGTTGGTTAACGCGATATCCAGGTGCTTTAACAACACTCCGTCAATAAGTTCTATGAGATTGTCGTTAAACGTTCCCACCATATCGCCGTCAACGAATACGACAACGTCACTGCCCAGAGCCAGGGCAACCTTTGCGCCAATCGAGCGGGGAATGTCAATGCCAAGACATTCGTGAAAGTAGATAATTTGCAGCTTGGGAATTCTAAGCTGCAGTACTTCTTGCAAGGTAGCGTCGTGGGAACCGTTGGCAACCAGGATGATGTGGTCGACCGGCAGGGTAGCTACGTTTTGCAGTACGGTAGTTATGCGGCCAGCTTCATTACGCGCCGGAACTACCATAGTAATCATGCGCCATCACCTCGTGAAAGTGGAGTGCGGTGCATTGTGACCGACAGAGGCCAGGAATAGTAAAAGACAAATCATGAAAGTGGTCACAACCGGTTTCATCGGTATAGTATATTGAAGCGATAGGCTAAATGACACAGGCTGATTTTTCGGAGTAAGAAAAAATACCGGGCGAGTGGTCTGTAAACTTTAAGGCGATAGGATGAATTGTGAGAGATCTTTTGTCCTTGCGAGGCGGAGGAGGCTTACATATCGGGAATATGTAAGCCGACGACAACAAGGCAGGGCGGAAAAGATCTTGTAAGAACATTATAAAATTAGGGTTTACAGGCCGCTAGGTAACCGGAATGCGGCCAGAGGGCCAGAGGATTTGCCTCAAGGCGGTTGACTGTGACAAAACGAGGGGGGCGGCGTGGTGACCAACGCTTTCAATTCTACATAGTATGTAGTAAAGAGCAACATAAGACGGAGGGGTCTGGCATGGCTAATATAGAGATAGGTGATTTGGTCATACGCAAATCACATGGTGGCGATATAGTATTTAAAGTTACTGATATATATCACGATGCCTGCGGCCATAGTTACACGGTACTTAAAGGCATGCATCTGCGGCTGCTGGCCGATGCGCCGATTGATGACCTGGAAAGAGTGGACGCGGAGAACCTTCGTAATGAAATCGTCCGAATGGAAGGAATGCATAACGAAAGCCTCAAAAGAGTGATGATGCGCCGCAGCCAGGAGAGGGAACTATTGGAGTTGAACCGTTCGGAGTCATCCAAGAAATACGATTTTTTTGATCTGCCGGGACGGGTTCTGCACATTGACGGTGATGAGGAATATTTAAGAATGTGCCTGAAAACCTATAATCAGTTGAACATTGAAGCTGTGGGAAGATGTATCGAAGAATCAAAACAGGCTGATGTGGTGATTGCGCTTATTGATGAATTCCGTCCCGATATTCTGGTGTTGACCGGTCATGACGCGTTAATTGGCAATGGTAAAAAAAATTTTAAAGATATGAATAATTACCGTAATTCCCGTTATTATGTGGAAGCAGTAAAGAAAGCCCGGATTTTTGAGCCGGCCCGTGATGACTTAGTTATTTTTGCCGGGGCTTGCCAATCCTATTTTGAGGCCATCTTAAACGCCGGAGCGAATTTTGCCAGTTCGCCAACCCGTATTTTCATCCACGCCTATGATCCGGTGTTTATCGCGGAGAAAGTAGCCTTTACCCCCATTAATAAGACAGTTGACGTTGGCGCAGCCATTAGCGCTTCGGTAACAGGCATTGAGGGGGTCGGCGGTTTGGAAACCCGGGGAAAGTTCAGGCTGGGATTGCCTAAGACTCCCTATAAATGAATTTGCTAAAGGGAAAAACCGCTATGAAAATCAGCGGTTTTTTTACTATCTTTCGGGAGGACAGCTTTCGGGCGTGTTTTTTCAAACTAGCGGAATATCCAGTGACGTGCTTTTTGTACCATACTTCATTGAGGGAAGGATAGGATTTTGCTGTAATTATGTCTAATCTTATTATAGGAAGGAAAGTGTTGCAGGAGGGAATCTGACGTGACAGAAATCGCATTATTTATTTCCATCGGAATTAATCTTATGGGCCTTATTGTTTTATTGCTGATAAGTAAACAACAGGGCGGTATAAAAAAGCAGGATATTATGAATGCTTTTGCCAGTTTAGAGAAGGGAAATACCCGGACGGAACTGATCTTTAAAGATGAAATCAGGCGCAACCGGGAGGAAATGACCGGCCAGGCGGCCTTGCTGCGTCAGGAAGTCGCTCAGGCGCTGAGCCAGATGAACGAATCAATCCTGCGGAGACTGAACGAGCAGCGGCAGACGCAGTTGCAGCAGGGTGAAGCGTATACGGCGCAGTTACAGATCCTTACCCGGACCAATGAGAGCAAGCTGGAACATCTGCGGGATACAGTAGAACAGAAGCTGCAGGCGCTGCAGCAGGATAATAGCCGAAAACTGGAAGAGATGCGCCGGACGGTGGATGAAAAACTGCATGAAACCTTAGAGCGCCGGCTGGGGGAAAGCTTCCGCCTGGTAAGTGAACGGCTCGAACTGGTACATAAGGGGCTGGGTGAAATGCAGGTGCTGGCCAGCGGGGTCGGCGATCTAAAGCGAGTGCTTACGAATGTTAAGACAAGGGGGATTTGGGGTGAAATCCAACTGGCCAATTTGTTGGAGCAAATTTTGACTATCGAGCAGTATGAACGGAATGTGGCGACCAAACCAGGCAGCAATGAGCGGGTTGAATTTGCTATCCGCCTGCCGGGGCGGGATCAGGCGGGAAGCACGGTTTGGCTGCCGATTGACGCGAAGTTTCCCCAGGAAGACTATCAGCGCCTCCTAGAGGCTCAGGAAGCGGCTGATTTGCCGGCTGCCGAGGAAGCGGGCAAAGCGTTGGAAAGCCGGATTAAACTGGAAGCAAGGGGAATCAACGAGAAGTATTTGTGCGTGCCCCATACCACCGATTTTGCTATCCTGTTTCTTCCCATTGAAGGGTTGTATGCCGAGGTACTGCGGCGACCGGGGCTTTGCGACCAGCTTATGCAACGCCATAAGGTGATTATTACCGGCCCGACCACGCTGGCTGCCTTGCTAAACAGTCTGCAGATGGGCTTTCGGACCTTGGCGATTGAAAAACGCAGCTCAGAAGTATGGGCCTTGCTGGGAGCGGTTAAGAGCGAGTTCGGCAAATTTGGTGATTTGCTGGAAAAAACCCATAAAAAGCTGCAGGAAGCCAGCAATTCTATTGATACGGCTGCCCGTAAATCCCGGACGATTGAACGGAAGCTGAAAGCGGTGGAAGAATTGCCGCCGGAGCAGGCCAGGCAGTTACTGGAGGTAAATGGGTCAGAGACGGAGCTTTATTAGTTATGTAAACATTTACAGTCTTATTTTGCAGGATTTTGTCGTATTTGGGCGAATATATCTATTCTGTAACCAAAAAAGTTAATATCTTATGTAAGATAAAACAACACAGAAAGGTAGATTGTCTAATGCGATCAAAAAAGCTAACTAGCATGCTGTTATTTGGTTTCGTTACGGTATCTTTACTTTCGACATCGATAGGCGGTGCTTTTGCATCCAGCGCCCTGGCTGCCGAAGCAGCGGAAGGTACCACCGCAGTAGTGCAGAAACAGGATACGAAAAATAAGGATGTCCTTGGCGGAATTCTTGCTGTTGGACTAATCGCTATTTTAGCCAACCATGGCGGACATAGTGATAAATCTTCGGCTGCCAGCAGTTCGACCGGAGTAACCGGAACTTCCGGACAAAGCTCAAAGACAACGACGACGAACACCTCGACCAAGGGGAGCAGCAGCGAAGTCCAGCAGGCATTAAGTCTGTTAAATGCTGACCGGGCTAAGAACGGTTTGCCTGCGCTGGCTTTTAACAGTGCTCTTGCTAACCTGGGAGATGCTTATGCGCAGGATATGATTAACCGCAATTTCTTCTCTCATTACAACCCGGAAGGCCAGTCGCCGTTTGACCGCATGAAAGCGGCCGGCATCGGTTATACCTATGCCGGCGAAAATCTGGCGATCAATACTGATGTGGCAGCCGCTGAGACGGCCTTCATGAACAGTTCCGGTCACCGGGCTAACATTTTAAATCAGAATTACACACAAGTAGGCTTGGGCGTTCGTCATGATGCCAAAGGCTCCGTGTATGTGGTGCAAGAGTTCATTAAACCTTAATAGAGCCGGTAGAAGATAAAATGTCCTGCGAGTGATCGCAGGACATTTTGTTATCCCATACACTTCGGGCATCTGCCATGATGCAGGACGACGTCAAATTCATGACTGCAGACAGGGCAAATCTTGAATACTCGATAGTGACATACTTTATATAGCCGGTAGACGCATTTAAAGGTTTTTACACATTCTTTTTCCGGTTTGGGTAGGGGGGGAATATCACAGCAAACCTGTTGGTGTTCCTGGCAATCGTCTTTGTAACAGTCATCCTTCATATGGTGGTGACATTCTTTCATGTAGTCGCAATCATATTTAGGATAATAGTTGCCTTTTACATACATTTTTTTATAACCTCCGTTCATATTTGATCAGCCCTTTTTTTAAGGGCTTCTTTTACATACTATGACAAAAAGAGTTAAAGTGTTATGTCTATTCTCTTGGATTGATATTTAATTCCCGGTTGTAAGGCATCTTGCCAAATTTTTGTCACATAAAAATTTTCGTAGGCATATATATAAATAGAACATTCAAAGGGGGGAATATATGTGGACGATAAAGATCTCCGCCAAACGGTAAGCGCATCCTCGAAAGGGATGTATAATTACAATCAATGCACGCTCGGTACACAGACCGGACCGCAGACGATTATCGTGCGTCAGGTCATTGCCGAATCAGAGGAACAAAAGGTTCTGGATATTCACGTAGTCGTTCCGGAACAAAAACCGTCCATCGAGCAGATTGTTGATGTATTTGTTAAAAATGTGGAAATCAATTATGTTGATGTCATTACGGATAAGGTCATTGTTCGCGGTGAGTTTGAGGTAAAGGCCATTTACGTGGCTGATTTACCTAATCATCCGGTCCATGCGGTGGAAATCAGGCATTACAGATGGACTCAGGACCTGGCAATGTCGGGGGTTCGCAAGGGAATGGACGCCGATGCCAGTGTGGTAGTGGAATTTGTTGATTACGATATGGATGAATGGACCCGTGCCTACAAGCATAAACATTGGGAACATGATTGCGATGATACGGAAGATACCTGCGATACAGATGATACACCGGACACCTGCGATACCGAGGATACGGAAGACACTTGCGATACGGATGACACTACTGATACTTGCGATACGGATGATACCTGCACCGATACCTGTGATTCCCATGACCATCACGGCCACTGCGGACACCATCATCATCATCATAATTGCCGCGAATTCGATGTTTCCGTCGTACTAAAAATTACCGCCAAGGTCATGACCGACCGCGAAGTTCAGCTTGGTGTGACTACCATGCCTACCTCGCCTAAAGGATAATGATCAACAGAGGTATATCAATAAAAAAGGGGGGGGAAAAATGGCTGACGACTTAGAACGTGCTTCGGGTGGTTCGACAGGAGCTACTTCGAACACTGTAGTATCGGTAACCGGAACAGGAACGGCGGAAAGCGCTCAGGCAATATGCGGCTGCCCCGAAATCGGACCTGAGACGATACAAGTAGAACAAGTGCTGGGCGCCGAAATGGATCAGCGCGTTGTTGAATTTGATATGTTTGTCCCGGCGGAAAAACCGGATATTGAGCAAGTCGTGGATGTATATGTGAAAGACCTGGAAATTAATAATGTAACAATCATTCCTGACAAAGTAATTATCCGCGGTGACCTGGAAGTGAAAGTCATGTATGTGGCCGATCTTCCTGATCAGCCGGTCCACGCGTTTGAACGTCGGCATGTGCGGTTTACGCGGGATATTTCCATTCCCGGCGCTATGCCGGATATGACGGCCAAGGCAGACGTACAGGTTGAATATGTGGATTATGACTTTTGCTGCCACACGCCGCGGAAAGTGCATATTACGATTGTACTTAAATTCTGGGCCAGGGTGGTCAGTACCACCGATATGGAAGTTCTCGCGGTTACACCGATTGACGAAATGGGGCAGGTCGAGGTTTCTACAGCCTCTGGCTCCTCAAATGATTCGACAGCGGCCAGTACCTTTTCCGATGATTTCGTTTCAGCTTCCCATTATTCCGGCTACAATGATCAGAATGTATATGTTACCGGCGTGACGCCGTCGGTTGGCACACAACCGACTGTCAGCGGTACGGCTACTGTAACTGGAAGCGTTGTACACGTGCGAAGCGGTCCGGGAACCAATTTCCCGATTGTCACAAAAGTTAAAAAGGGCGATACGGTTACCATTAAAGAACAGGCTTTTGGCTGGTACCGGGTGCTTTTGGCCGATAATACCACCATTGGCTGGATTGCCAGTTGGCTGCTTAGCGTATAACAGCCGGCAAAGATAATAAGAGCAAACACCATGGCGATTCCGGGCGGATCGGTGGTGTTTGTTTTTTTATTGTCCCTGGTGGTCTGTCTAATCTGTCTCGTAATGGCTTCAAGGCTAGTTTTCCGCAAAGCATCGCTGCCAGCGGCCTGCCTTTGTCCGGTGGTGCGCTACCACCTCGCTTTGCGAAAAATTCCTGCCGATTCTTTTACGCTTTCAAAGCAGACGGACCACTAAGGTTTAACGGTTTGCAAGTACAGCGAACCTTTTGGGATTTTGGCATGAATTGGCCTTCTCATCATATAGTTAAAACAGATGCCTGAACGGAAGGGAGGAAACTCAGATGCTGCTTGGGGCTAAATATCTTGGACCGGTCGGTTTGGGTGTAACGGCGCCGCAATTATTCCGGGCCGATGATAATCAGGTATATGTGGTAAAGCTGCAGAACAATCGCCTGGGAGTAAAGGTTTTGGTGAATGAATGGTTGGGCGCTCAGCTTGGTCAGGTGTTGAAGCTATGTTTTCCGCCCAGTGACATTATTCGTCTGGAAGAAAAAATAATCCGGGGCAATAAGCTGCTAAGAGCTGCAGCCGTGCCTGCCGGATTGCATTTTGCCAGCCGATATATAAGAAAAAACAGATATGTTAACAGAAGCAATATAAAGAGAGCCTTAAATACGGCGGATATGGCGGGGGTTATTTTATTCGACCACATGTTCCATAACTTTGACCGTACCTGGAACCGAAAAAATTTGCTGGTATGCCATGACGAGGCAGGCTATCAACTATATGCCATTGATAATTCCCATTTATTTAGTAAAGGAAAATGGAGATCAGCTACTCTGACGGAGTTAAGCGATAAAATAACGGTAAACAAGCATCGTGCCTATGGCGTGTTGCTTAAGTATTATCTTCGGCGGGAGCATTTTAGCAAGTACGTGGCATTGATTCAGGCCATACGGCCGGAAGAGTGGCAACAGATGGTTGACGGTATTCCGCAAGAATGGCTGCCGCTGCCGGAAGAGCGGGCTTCCTTGCTGCAATTTTTATACAGGCGGCAGGAATTGGTCGAGAAGATTGCAGACTCTATCTGCGCTTTAATCCCGGATGTACACAGGGGTGCCCACCCTCACTAAGGTAAAAACCTCTTCCACGTGGGCATTATGCATGCGGATACAGCCGTTGGAGACCATTTGCCCAATAAGCCAGGGTTTGGTAGTGCCGTGAATGCCATAAGAATCAAGGCTCAGCCCTAGCCAACGGGTACCCAGTATGCCGCCGGGATTCATGTGTTTTAGGATGATCGTGTAATTGCCGAGCGGCGTGGGGGTAGCTGGTTTGCCGATAGCTACCGGATAGTTCCTCAGCGGCGTATTGCCGTCAAACAGGGTAAGCTGACGACGTTGTTTGGCAATGAGAATATTGGCGCGGGGCAGGGCTAACTGAGCACGCTGCTGTGGCTGACTGGCAGGGGCTAGTGTCAGATGCCGGGCGGCCCATAAGCGGCTGAAGGTGAGCGGGTTTAGCAGGCCGGTGGCCGGCAGGTTTTCTTCCTGTTGGAACTGGGCTACCGCTTCCTGGGTCAGCAGATTGTATACGCCGTCCGGAGTACCGGTGTAGAGACCGCGGGCAGCCAGCTTTTCCTGAAGCTGGGCAATTAGAGGATGGCAGTAATCCAACTGGCTGAGGGTTGGTAATAAGGACAGACGGCAGGCAGGGTAAAGGAAATGGATATTCACCAGATAAACCTCCTTGATACCGGATGGACAGGCTGCATAAGCGGCCTGCTCCTGCCGGATATTGTTGCAGTACTCCACCGGCTATGAAAGTGTAGATTGAATTTGCAGGGAGTTTCCCGTAAGTCAAGGCGAGGGGTGCGCCGATGAAATATAGGCCGGTTGAAGACAACGAACCCTTGCGGAAAAGAACACATGAAGAAGCTGCACTTTCATAGTTGAGGGAGTACTAGACCATTATATGAATTTACCGGGGCTAGTGCTCCAGTAATCTTGAACGCAGAAATTGCTGATAGTCAAAATTTTATAACTCATCGCTGTTGTCAGTCGGCGTGCTGGCAGTATGTCTTTAGCTTTGTCTTGTCTGATAAAATTCTACCCCGCCATTAAGGCTGCCTCGGTACTAGGGAACCCTGATTTATCCACATCACGCAGCCTGGCGGAGCCTTTCCCGTTTGGTTGCGTCAGAAAAATCATGAAAAAGAACCGCTATTTCTGCAGTTTTACTTCCATGTCAGCCGAAAAACTTCTCGCCAGGCTGGCAGGCTTATTTAAATCAGGAGTTCCCTAGTATGTTTTCTCCGGGTTTTTGTATAAAAAAGGATTGGTTATGGCAAAAATAAAGCTATATTGATGCTTCAGGAGGTTTTCATGCACGATAAAGCATCCGGACAATTATTGATCATTGGCGGCGGTGAGGACAAACAGGGGGATTGCCAGGTTTTGCAGAAGTTCATTGAACTGTCCGGCGGTTGTGACGCGAGAATAGCTGTTATTACGACTGCTACGGAATATCCGCAGGAGGTTGGCGATGAGTATAAAGCGTTGTTCAGCGCGATTGGCGCTTCTTCGGTTGGGGTTTTGTATATTAAAGATCGTGAGGCCGCCAACGACTTACAGCAGATTCAGGAGATTGAAAATGCCACCGGCATTTTTTTTACTGGTGGCGATCAACTGCGGTTAACCAGTATTCTTGGCGGTTCGAAAATAGAAGCGGCTATCCGGTCGGGGTTTGTTAAAGGTGCTGTGATTGCCGGAACAAGCGCCGGCGCTTCGGTTATGAGTGATACTATGATTGTCGGCGGTGACTCCAGCGATACACCGAAAAAGTCAAGCTTAAGTATGGCCCATGGCATGAGCCTGCTCAATGGAGTGGTGATTGATCAGCATTTTGCCCAACGGGGAAGAATTAATCGTCTGCTGGCTGCCGTATCGCAGAATCCCAATGTTTTGGGTATCGGTATCGACGAGGATACGGCGATCGTGGTATCGCCCGATGGACGCTGCGAGGTAACCGGTTCACAGACGGTAACGATTGTTGACGGGAAAAATATTGTTCATTCCAATATATCGGAATCCAAGCGCCATGATCCCCTGGCGATTACCAATGTAACATTGCATATTCTGCCATCAGGTTTCGGGTTTAACCTGAAGCGGCGGCTGCCGTTTATTTGCCGTACTTGAATGTAGGATATGTAACTACGACCGTTCACTGTCCGGCTTTTGGGAGATTGTCTGCCATACTTCGTTGCTCGTCGGTTAAATACATTCAGTATTTGCGCTCTTCGTGCCTTGTCTGGTAAAAAGTCCGCTTAAAAATCTGGGCAGCTCAGATCGTCCACATATCCTGGAAGGAGATTCTTTCATGCACATTATTTCTGTACGTACCATTGAGGGCCCGAACCTATACAGTTATCAACCGGTCATCAAGGTAAAGTTGGATATTGGAAAATATGAAGATATTTCCAGCGCAGAAATTGCCGGATTTAATGAAGGCTTGTTACAGGTGCTGCCGGGTTTGAAAAACCATTATTGTTCCCGCGGCAGACAGGGCGGGTTTGTGGAACGTCTGTACGAGGGCACTTATTTAGCCCATATCTTGGAGCATGTCGTACTGGAACTGCAATGTATGGCCGGTTCGGAGGTCAATTTTGGCAAGACTCGCGGCAGTGGAGTGCGGGGTGTATATGATGTCGTTTTTCGTTATGAAATTGAAGCGCTGGCGCGGCAGGCGCTGGCGGTAGCCGTAGAACTATTGCGGGCAGTGATAGCCGGCCGGCCCTTTGACATCGCCACTGCGCTGCAACGTATCCGGGAAGCCGGTGATGAAGGCGGTTTCGGGCCAAGTACGGCGGCCTTGTACGAAGAAGCGCGCAAAAAAGATATCCCGGTAACCCGAATGGGCGAAGGCAGTCTGCTGTTTTTAGGTTATGGCTGCCGCCGGCGCCGGGCATGGGCCACGCTTACCGACCAGACCAGCGCGCTGGCTTCCGATCTGGCCTGTGACAAATATGTGACTAAGCAGGTGCTGGCCCAGTGCGGAATTCCGGTTCCTGACGGTATTGTGGTTACAACTGTAGCGGAAGCCCTCGCGGCCCGGCAGCGGATTGATGGCCCGGTAGTAGTGAAGCCGCTGGCCGGTAATCAGGGAAAGGGCGTAACCATCAATGCCCGCCAACCGGCTGAAATCGAGCGTGCTTTTCAGCTTGCCTATGATTATAATCACAGTGTGCTGATTGAGGAATATGTGTGCGGCCATGAATACCGGCTATGTGTGGTGGGCGGCAAGCTGGTTGCCGCGGCCGAACGGATACCGGCCTATGTACTGGGAGACGGGCAGCATACGGTGCAGGAGCTTGTCGATCTGATCAATGCCGATGCCGATCGCGGCAACGGTCATGAAAAACGGTTGACAAAAATAAAAATTGATGCAACCGCTGTTGATGTGTTGGCCCGTCAACAGCTTACCTTGGCCTCTGTGCCGGCTGAAAGACAGCTTGTCCGGATCCGGGAGAATGCCAACCTGAGTACCGGTGGCACGGCAGTGGATGTGACGGATATCGTGCATCCCGATAATGTCAAGATGGTGGAACGGGTGGCCCGGTTGATTGGTTTGGATGTAGCCGGCATTGATGTGGTTGCCGAAAGCATTGCCGAACCGATCCGGGAGGGGTATGGGGCGGTCATTGAAGTCAATGCGGCGCCCGGTATTCGCATGCACCATTATCCGTCGGCCGGTAAGGCGAGAAATGTAGCTCAGCGAATAGTTGAAAGCCTTTTCCCGGACGGTAATAACGGACGGATTCCGATTGTGGCGGTTACCGGTACAAACGGCAAGACCACAGTGACCCGGATGATCGGCAGTATCTGGCGAAAGGCCGGTTACCATGTGGGCATGACAACTACGGAAGGCATATATATTGATGAAGAATGCATCCTGCCCGGCGATACCAGCGGGCCGCGCAGCGCCGGCATGGTGCTGGCCGACCCTGCCGTAGAGGTTGCCGTGTTGGAAACGGCCAGAGGCGGTATTGTTCGCGGCGGCCTGGCTTTCGATAAATGCGATGTGGGAATTATAACCAACATAACGGAAGATCACCTGGGACAGGACGGTATTGAATCTCTGGAGGATTTGGCGTTTATCAAATCCTTGGTTGTTGAAACGGTCAAAGACGATGGATTCTCCCTGCTAAATGCTGATGATCCGGTCGTGACTGGCTTGGCTCACCGGACCGGCGGCGAAATAGTCTATTTCAGCGTAGAACCCAACAATGTTGTGGTACGGCGGCACCTGGGAGCAGGCGGCAAGGCGTTTTTTGTAAAAGATGGTATTATTTATACGGCTTGCGGCGATTTGGCCAGACCGGTTATCGCCGTGGCGGATATTCCCGCCGCCCTGGGTGGCATGGCTGTGCACAATTTGCAAAATGCCGTAATTGCTGCGGCTGCTTGCTATTGTATGAGAATTCCGGTCTCCTATATCCGGCAGGGGCTGGCCGAATTTGCGCAAAATCCCGGCAGGCTCAAATTAGAGACTATTGGCGATCTGCGGATTTGTGTCGATTACGGCCATAATCCGGCCGGGTATCAGGCTGTTATTCAGACGCTGCGGCGGTTAAATGCCAGGCGGCTGGTCGGGGTTATTGCCGCGCCGGGCGACCGGAGGGACGAAACCACTCGAAAAATCGGATGGATTGCCGGCAGGGGCTTTGATTATATTTATATTAAGGAAGATGCCGATCTGCGGGGACGGAAAAAGGGAGAAACGGCCGAACTGCTTCGTCAGGGTATACTGGAGTCAGGCTTGAAGCCTGACTATATCCGCATCATCCCCTCCGAGGCGGAAGCGGTGAAAACAGCCCTGCAGCAGGCACAACCCGGCGATTTGATTGTCGTATTTTTTGAAAGTTACGAGCTGGTTATGCAAACGCTGGAAGAATTCCGGCAAACCTATGAAGCCTCACTGGTTTCGCGGGAGGGGAAGGAACCGGCAATTTCCTATGGCGGCCTGCTGGCTGTGGATATGAAGTAGAAGAGCTATCCTCACAGATAATTTGACTGCTTTGTAAGGCCGGCAAAGCTTATATTTTCCAAAAAAAATTAACCTAATGGCAGGCATACTCCTATTTTATGTCGAATATAGTACTTCCAAATCCGCATCTGGAGGTATCTGCTAAATGAATGACAGCGTAGAGAATATAAAAGACTTGCATGAACTGCAGCTGGTTGTATTCCGTCTGGCGCGGGAAGAATATGGGCTGCCGATTACCAGGGTACAGGAAATCAATCGTTTGGTTCCCATTACTAAACTGCCACAGACGCCGCCCTTTATGGAGGGGATTATCAACTTGAGGGGCCGCATCATTCCCGTTATTGACCTGCGCAAGCGGTTTCAGCTGGAAGTGACGGAGCACACCGATAATACCCGGATTATTATTGTCGAAGTAAACGGCCAGACCATCGGTGTCATTGTGGATGCCGTTAATGAAGTTGTCAGACTGGAGCAGGGACAGATTGAGCCGCCGCCGCCATCCTTTGTCCTTGATGCCCAGTATATTCACGGTGTGGGAAAAGTGGACGGCCGTCTCTTGATTCTTTTAAATATTAATGCGGTATTAAGCAGTCAGGAAGAAATTGAGTTAAAGGAATTCAATCGGGAATGTTGAGTGTTGAATCGTTGCAGGTAGAGGCATATGCTAAAATCAATATTACTTTGGATGTTTTGCATAAGCGTGCGGACGGCTATCATGAAGTGTCGATGATCATGCAGGCGATAGACCTGCACGATACGGTATCACTGAAAAAACAGAACGGGGATATTACCGTTGAGGCTAATATTCCCGCTCTTGCTTGTGACGACAGCAATCTGGCCTATCGGGCAGCCCGTCTGGTCAGGGAAAGCTGTCACATCACTGAAGGAGTACATATCGTCCTGGATAAACAGATTCCTTTGGCGGCCGGTCTGGCCGGCGGCAGCTCCAACGCGGCGGCTGTACTGAAAGGGATGAACCAGTTGTGGCAATTGGGGTTAACCCAAGCGGAGCTGGAAGCATTGGGAGCCTCCTTGGGGTCGGATATTCCTTTTTGCCTGCGGGGCGGTACTATGCTGGCCACCGGCCGGGGCGAGATACTGACTCCATTGCCGGCAATGCCCTGCTGCTACGTTGTGTTGGCCAAACCGGGAATTTGTGTATCAACCGCCCAGGTCTACGGGCGGTATCGAAGTGCGGAACAGATAGTACATCCGGATACTCAAGGGGTTATTGCCGGTCTGGAACGGCAGGATCTGCCGGCTGTTACACAGCGCTTGTGTAATGTGCTGGAAAGTGTTACCGTAACCGAGTATCCTTTGATTGATGAACTAAAGCAAAGCATGAAGCGCTACGGGGTAATGAACAGCTTGATGTCGGGCAGCGGGCCAACCGTGTTCGGCCTTACGCCTGATCAAGAACAGGCTAATTATGTTGCTGACAGGCTGAGTAGCCAATTTAAAGATAAAGTCGATATTAGGGTGGCTAAAACACTGGCAAGGGTGGAGTGAGAAGATGGAACGGCGATTACTGCCAATCAGGCTGGATAGTTACCAGCCTTTGCGGGAAGTTGTATGTGAAACACTGAGGAATGCCATTGTAAGTGGAATTTTAAAACCAGGCGAGAGGCTGATGGAAATTCAACTGGCAGAGGAGCTTGGCGTAAGCCGGACGCCTGTGCGGGAAGCCATTCGCAAACTGGAACTGGAGGGGTTTGTCATCATGGTCCCGCGGCGCGGCACTTATGTGGCGGATCTTTCCATCAAGGATATTAATGAAGTATACGAAGTCAGAACCTCTCTGGATGTACTGGCCGCCGGACTGGCTGCCGAACGGATTACCGAGGAGGAACTGGAACAGATGGAGCGTCTGCTGGTGCAGATCGGCGAATATATTGATAACGGTGACATGGATAAGATTGTCGAAGCCGATAGCCTATTCCATGATATTTTATATCGGGCCAGTCGCAACGACCGTCTGGTTGGCATTATCAATAACTTAAGAGAACAACTGACCCGTTTTCGTTCGATGTCCATGTCTTATCCGGGACGGCTCAAAAACACGCTGGAAGAACACAGCCGTCTGGTGGAAGCCATCGCTCAGCGTGATCCGGAGCTTGCCCAGCAGAGAGCGGTTGAACATATGGAAAACGCGGAGCAGACTCTGTTAAATGATCTTAACGAACGCAGAAATCAGTCCAATGATTGACAAACGTGCCGGATATGGACAGGCGGGAGGCTTGGGGCATGGTTGATGCAATCGTTTTGGCTGGCGGTGAAAACAACAAAGCATTGCGTCAGGTCTCGGCGGCAACTTATGAGGCGTTGATCGAGATTGAGGGCAAACCCATGGTTTGGTATGTGGTCAATACACTGGCGGCAAGTCCTTTGGTGAACCGGGTTTTTGTTGCCGGTCCGCTGGCTGAACTGGCTGGCTGTGTACTGCCGGGAGAGCCGGTGCTTTTACCGTCAGGCAAATCCATGATGGATACTGTTGTGGCGGGAATGCGGGCCTTAGGACATCAAAACAAGGTGTTGGTGGTGACGGCGGATATTCCCCTAATTTCCGGTGAAGCGTTGACGGATTTTCTTCGGCAATGTGCCGGCAGTGAGGCCGACGTCTATTATCCGATTGTGTCACAGGATATTGTCAGACGACGCTTTACGACAGTCAAACGTACTTATGTCCGCTTGAAGGAAGGGATATTTACCGGCGGCAATGTGTTTTTGGTCAAGCCGGCCATTGTGGAATCCTGTCGGGATTTTGCCGCCCAAGTAGTGGCACAGCGGAAAAAGCCTTTAAACTTGTGCCGTTTACTGGGCTGGTCTTTTATTGTCAAATTTTTGTTGGGCCGGTTAAGTCTGGCCGATATAACCGGCCGGTTGTCGGAACTGCTGGGAATCACCGGGCAGGTGGTTGCTTCGTCCTATGCCGAAATCGGCATGGATGTGGATAAATTAAGCGATCTGGAAATGGTACGTAATGAAATAGCCCGCTTATAGAATAAACGCGCTGTATTGGCGCGTTTATTCTATAAGCGGCAAAAATGGTAACCCATACCGGAGAACTTGCGTGGACAATGGCGATGTATAGGTCGGTGCGAAAAGCAAAAGAATAAATGATAAGTTTTCCCGCCGCTTTTTTGACGTGGCCGGCTGAAAAGCTTTGCTGCTATGTGGAGGGTGAATAAAATAAAATCAGTGGTTTTCTAGCAGGAATTGTCAGGTAAACAGAGAATCTGAATAAAAAAGTTATTGGAAGGAATATTGTTCGGGATTTCCTGACAGTGGAGGAAAAGGATGACTAAAGTACGGAGAACGGAACGTATGATTGCGTTGACCAAATTTTTGACGGAGCGGCCGGGCCATTTATTTTCACTTAATCATTTCTGTGAATTGTTTGGCGCCGCTAAATCGACGTTAAGTGAAGACATCGTTACGATCCGGCAGGCGATGGAGCAATTTGCCATGGGATCGCTGGAAACGGTTTCCGGTGCGGCCGGCGGAGTGCGTTTCCTGCCGCTAAAATCGCAGGACGGAACTTGCGCTTTCTTGCATGAACTGGCAGAAAAACTGGCCTCGCCGGAGCGGATTATTCCGGGCGGTTTTTTATATATGGCCGATATTCTCTTCACACCAGACCTTATGGTGCAGGTGGGGGAAATCTTTTTCTCCCGGTTTTCACATTTATCGCCCGATTATATTATGACAGTGGAGACAAAGGGCATTCCGCTGGCATTTATGACGGCGCGGGCCTTTAATCTCCCTTTGGTCATCGTCCGTCAGGGCAGCAAGGTGACCGAAGGGCCGTCCGTCAGTATCAACTACGTAACCGGCTCGGGCAAGCGAATTCAATCCATGTCCCTGCCACGCCGGGCAATTCCGCCCGGGGCGCGGGTTCTGGTTATTGATGACTTTATGAAAGCCGGTGGTACCGTGCGGGGCATGTATGACCTGGCTCATGAGGTGGATGTGGAAATCGTCGGCACCGGCGTGCTGGTCGGTACGGCCCAGCCACAGGTAAAACTGGTTGAGGATTATTTGGCACTGCTTATCCTGCATGAGGTTGATCAACAGCGAAAAATCGTGGATATCCGACCGGCTTTGTAGGACCTGTATTCAATCATGGAAATGCTGGAGCGACGAGTGATTTTTTCGCCAGACTAGGCACATTTTCGCAGGCATAATGGGGTTATGGCAAGAAAATGTAACGAAGTATGGAGGGAAAGTCGCCGTCGATACAGGATTTTCTAATGGTTGAATACAGGTTCTAAGGCCGGTTTGATTCTTCTTTCTAGAAATTGTAGTAATTTGCAGGAATCTGACTGATCATGTAGAACCTAAATAAGGTTTGAGTTTTGGGATTGATAAAGAGTAACAGGGGGAGTTGAAGTAATGTCAGAATTGGTAACGGTGATCCTAGCAGCAGGTAAGGGCACGAGAATGAAATCGTCTATACCTAAAGTACTGCACCCTGTGGGAGGCAAACCCATGGTGCAGCATGTGTTGGATGCCGCCAATTTTGCCGGAGCGTGCCAGAATATCATTGTGGTCGGATTCGGTTCGGAAGCAGTAACCGCAGCACTGGCGGGGCAGGCTCAATTTGTCCTTCAGGCGGAACAACTGGGGACAGGGCATGCGGTCATGCAGGCAAAAGATTTGCTGGAGAAATTTGCGGGTACTGTCATGGTGCTTTGCGGCGACACTCCTTTATTAAGAGGAGAACTGTTGGCCAAACTGTATGCGGAGCATTGTGCGGCCCGGGCTGCGGCCACTGTATTGACGGCGAATATGCCTGATCCTTCCGGCTATGGTCGGGTTATTCGTGATGCTGCCGGTCAGGTTCGCGGCATCGTGGAGCAGAAGGATGCTTCGGTGGAAGAACTCGCTGTGCACGAAATTAATACAGGAATTTATTGTTTCGACAGCCGGGAGCTTTTTGCGGCACTTAGCCAGATTACCTGTACCAACGCACAGGGTGAATATTATCTGACCGATGTGCTGGGTATTTTAGCCCGGGAAAATAAGAGGGTCGGCGCTGTAACGGCACCCTGCTTTGAGGAGACGATGGGAATTAACTCCCGCGTTCAACTGGCGGAAGCAGAGAAATTTATGCGCCAGCGCAAATTGCAGGCTTTAATGGAAAATGGTGTGACCATCATGGACCAGGCCAGCACTTTTATTGACGAAAGTGTTTCTATCGCTCCTGACACAGTCATTTATCCGTTTAGCTGGCTGGAGGGAAACACGGTAATTGGGAGTGGCTGTACGATCGGACCTAATACGCGCATCCAGAACAGCCAAATCGGTGACCGGGTAACCCTGCATTTTGTATATGCCCATGATTGCGTAGTGGACTCTGATGTTACGGCAGGCCCTTATGTTCATCTAAGACCGAATACCCATTTGAGCCGTGGCGTCAAGGTGGGCAATTTTGTGGAAGTGAAGAATTCCAAAGTAGGGGAGAACAGCAAGATTCCTCATTTGAGCTATATCGGGGATACGGATATGGGCTCTAAAGTAAACATTGGTTCCGGTACCATCACCGTAAATTACGACGGAAAAAAGAAATACCGGACTACGATCGAAGACAATGCTTTTATCGGGTGCAATACTAATTTGGTAGCCCCTGTAACGGTAGGCGAGGGAGCGTTTGTGGCCGCCGGTTCGACTATCACGAAGGATGTGCCGCCGGCAGCGCTGGGTGTAGCCAGAGCTCGTCAATCCAATATTGAGGAATGGGCGAACAAGAGAAAATAAACTTTTGGCAGCAGGAACGCTCTTGCGGGTACTTATAAATAAATTTTATAAAACTGTTGGCATAAGTCTGATCTGACGGGAATACAGGCGTGTGTCAACAGGTATGGAGGTAATGTATTAACATGGTGCTGAAAAACAAGGATCGATTATGTCTCTTTACCGGTAATGCCAATCCGGAATTGGCGCAGGAAATTGCCGATTATTTGGGAATCCCTTTGGGAAAAGCTTTCGTTGGGCAGTTTAATAATGGTGAAACCCAGGTAATTATTGATGAAAGCGTACGGGGCAAGGAAATTTTCGTAGTGCAGCCAACCAGTTATCCGGCGAATGAGCATATTATGGAATTATTGATCATGGTAGATGCGTTCAGACGCGCATCAGCCCGGCATGTAACGGCAATCATTCCCTATTATGCTTATGCAAGGCAGGACCGCAAGACTCGGGGACGTGAACCGATCTCGGCTAAGTTGATCGCCAATCTGCTGACAATTGCCGGGGTAAGCCGGGTCATTACGATGGATCTTCATGCCGGACAAATTCAGGGCTTTTTTGATATTCCGGTGGACCATATGCCTGGTGTGCCTATTTTGGCGGAATATATTACTTCCAAGAATCTGGAGGATATTGTTGTGGTATCGCCGGATCTCGGCGGTGTGACGCGGGCCAGACAACTGGCCGACCGATTGGGCGCCCCCATTGCCATCATTGAAAAGCGACGCCCCGCACCAGGCGTAGCGGAAGTTATGAATACCATTGGCAGTGTGGAAGGCAAAACGGCGATTATTGCCGATGACATGGTTGACACAGCCGGTTCGTTGGTAGAAGGCGCCAAGGCCTTGGGAAGATTGGGCGCCAGGGAGGTTTATGCCTGCTGCACTCATCCGGTGCTTAGCGCTCCGGCGGTGGAACGCATTGAAAAATCAAACATCAAAGAGCTGATCGTAACCAATACCATTCCCCTTTCCCCGGAAAAATGCTCGCCTAAAATTAAAGTATTGTCGGTTGCCAAACTGTTAAGCGGCGTTATCACCAACATCCACAACGAAGTTCCGGTAAGCATTCTGTTTAACTAATTAAACGGCGGATGGTTTAATTTTCATCACCTGCATACACTATAAGGGCGCGATATCGCGCCCTTATAGTGTAATATGATATAATGAATGATATTTGGAGGATGATGAATTGTGCCAGCCGTTACCATCAGGCAGGCCGCTTTATCGGATGTAGCGGCAATGGCAGCTTTGTTTACCGAGTGCTTTGGCGAAAGCGTCCGGCATTATTGCGGCAGCTCACTGCCACGGCCGCAGGCTATGGAAGATATCTTCCGGCTTGTCTACAAGGTGGAGCCGGAAGCCGCCTTTGTGGCGGAAGCTGCCGGCCGGCAGGTCGTAGGATATTGCTTTGCTCCCGCCTGTTTGCCCCGGCTGTGGATTGAGGCAGTGACCGGCGGCTACATTTTTTTATGGTTCTATCGCTGGGTTACCGGTCGTTACGGGCTTGGTTTGCGGCCATTAAAGACAGTCTTTTTCAATAAAGCTTCGTTCCTTCAGTCTTCCCTGCAGCCGCAGCGGCAAGTCAATGCCCGCATTCTGTCCATTGCCGTCAGTGAAAGCTGGCGGGGACAAGGCATCGCCGGCGGTCTCATGGCGGCAGCCATGAACTATTTTGCCGCCTGCCGGGTCGACAGGGTTCGCCTGGAGGTAAGGCCGGATAACCATCCTGCCTTGCAGGTGTATCAAAGATGGGGGTTTGTACCCGCCGGTGTGACACGTGATTCGCAGGGTGAATGGCTTATCATGCTAAAAGAAATGGAAGGCTGACAGGGATGGAGATACAAGTGCGGCTGATCAGTATGCTAGGATTTCTGACTGTGATAGTGTTGACCTGTCTGGTTGTCGATTATTTTCAGGTTTTGCGTCGCCCGGCGCGTCTGGGTCTGGGCCTTGCCGTCATCTGCATTGTCGCGGGAGTTATCCTGGTACTGAATGCCGTGCTGCCGGACAGTCAGTTTTATGGGGCTGTTTTTTCGGAGCAGAATACCCTGGATAAGGTGGTGGCTCTGACGTTTGACGATGGGCCCAATCCGTCTTATACGGGGCAGCTTTTGGATATTTTACGCGATAACGGCGTGCATGCCACTTTTTTTCTGATAGGCCGCCACGTGGCCGAAGCGCCGGAACTGGTCAGCCGTATCGCGGCGGAAGGACATCAGATCGGCAACCATACCTACAATCATTTGGATTTGCTAAAGCTTGACCGGAAAGCGGTGGAGGCAGAGATTGATAAAACCAATGAAGTTATCGCAGCCATAACCGGGAGTAAACCTGTCCTCATCCGGCCGCCTCATGGCTTTCGCGATGCTGCTGTACTCGGTATCATCCGGAACAGGGGAATGGTGCCGGTGGAATGGTCGGTAGCCAGCCGGGACTGGACCAATCCGGGAGTGGCTATCATCGTGCGGCGTACGGTGCAGCAGGTGAAAAGCGGCTCGATCATTTTGCTGCACGACGGAGCCGGTGATGTTTCAAGGGCCCAAACCATCGAGGCGACGCGGCGGATTATTCAGGAACTGAAGGGTCGGGGCTACCGGTTTGTCACGGTTGGCGAATTGCTTGCTATGGGGGAGAACAAACATTGAAAATTATTGCGGGGTTGGGAAACCCGGGACAAGAATACCAAGCAACCCGGCATAATGTCGGGTTTATGGTGGTTGACGAATTGGCAAGACTTTGGAAAATTGATAACTGGCGAAACCGGCACGAGGCTCTGGTAGCGGAATACCGTGAGGCCAAAGAGCCGGTTTTGCTGGTAAAACCGATGACATACATGAATTTAAGCGGTGTGGCGGTCGGCGCCTTGGCTCGCTGGTACAAGGTCGCGCCGGAAGATATTATGGTTATTTATGATGATATGGATATTCCCTGCGGAAAACTGCGGCTCAGAAAGAAAGGCAGCGCCGGCGGGCACCGGGGGCTGGTCTCACTGTTGGAACATTTGGGGACAGAGGATTTTTTCCGTATTCGGGTGGGTATCGGGCGACCGCCGGCCGGCTGGCAGGTAGTTGATTATGTGCTAAGCCGGTTCAACGCTGAAGAAACCGAGCTTGTTGTTCAAGCGGTGGAACGGGCGGCCCAAGCGGTTGTTTGTGCCATTGACCGGGATGTGGACCTGGCGATGAATCGTTATAATAAATAGTTCCTGCAGGGACCGTAGCAGTCCGATACGCTTAAAGACAGGAAATCAATGTAGCTGTGGTGGACTACTACCCTGTCAGGAATAGTTTTTAGAAAAGTGGTAGGAGCTGGTTTGATTTGCTAACCGCATTGTTTGCAGATAAAAGAGGAGAAATATTTGATGCGCCGGGTTATCAGGCGATGGGACGAACTGGCTGGGAGGAGGCTGTCTTGACGCCGGAAGACATGATTCCTCTGCCGGAAGGAGCCTCGCTGGCCTACTTGCCGGAGCGTACGGCGCTTGGTGTGGGGAAAAACGGCAAAATCCGGAAGGTACCGGCCGGTGGGCTGGCGGTAGCTGCTTTGTTGCCAGCCGGCTATACCCGGACCCATTTGCCCGCTTTTTGCAAGGAAGAGGGGGCGCCGGTCCTGCCGCTTTATGGCTATACGGCGGCGGCTCTCTATCAGGACCGCATTTACGTGGCGGCGGTCAAGAGCGATGATGATGAAAATTGGTGTCCCACCAACTATAATACATCGGACATAAAAGAACGGGTGCGCCGGCTGCAAAAACAGTTTGATGGCAACCGGATTGTCGGACAACTGGCCCGTTGTTCGCTGGAATGGCAGTGCTGTACGGCGCAAAATCTATTCTACCGCCGCTGGGAAGCCGGGATTCCGGTGTCTCCCGCCTGCAATGCCGACTGCCTTGGCTGCATTTCCTTGCAGCCGGCCGAGTGCTGCCCGTCACCGCAAAGTCGTATTACTTTTAGGCCGACTCCGGAGGAAATTGCCGAAGTTGGCGTATATCACCTGGACGGGGCGCCGGAGGCTATTGTCAGCTTCGGGCAGGGCTGTGAGGGAGAACCTTCGCTAGCTTTTGAAAATATTGCCGAAGGCATCCGGCTTATCCGTAGCCGGACGGCCAGAGGGGTTATCAATATGAATACAAACGGTGGTTTTGGCAGGGGTGTGAAAACCATTGTCGACGCAGGGCTGGACAGTATGCGAGTCAGCATAATCAGCGCCATCCCGGAGACCTATCAGGCTTACTATCGCTGCCAGTACCGGCTGGATGAGGTAAAAGAGTCCATCCGCTATGCCAAGGGAAAAGGCGTCAGAGTGTCGCTGAATATGCTTTCCTTCCCCGGATTAAATGACCGGGAGGAGGAAGTAGGGGCCTGGTTGGATTTTTTGGCCGAGACCAAGGTGGATATGATCCAACTGCGCAATCTGAACTTGGACCCCGACCTGTTCTTGCAGAGCATGCCGCCCGCTAGGGGAACGGCCATCGGAGTAAAGCGTTTTGTGGCGGAACTGATTAAACACCAGCCGCAGATTGTTGTCGGTAGCTTTAGTCACTTCTTTACTACTAAACGGTGAAGAAAAATACTGATGGAACACAATAGAAACGGAAACAATATTGCATAACACATATTGGTATGCTATAATTATTTAGCGATAATCCAATTGTTTACACGAAACGAGGTGCAAAGATAGAATGAAAGAAAAAATCCATCCTAATTATGGCGAAGCAAAAGTCATTTGCGGTTGCGGCAATACTTTTGTGACCGGTTCTGTAAAAAAAGAACTTCGCGTTGATGTGTGCTCTAAGTGCCATCCGTTTTTCACCGGCCAACAACGTAATATTACTGCCGGCGGCCGGATCGAGAAATTCAATAAGCGTTATGGTCAACAAGCCTAAAACGAGGAGCAGAGCAGAAACGCTCTGCTTCATTTGTATTCAGCGATAGATAACCGATGCGGCCGGCAGACTTGAAAAACGTTTCCGGCCTTATAGAAAGGGTGAGTGTTGTGAAACCTAAGATTTATATAGGCGGTCAGGCAGTTATCGAGGGCGTCATGATGCGCGGCCCTGCTTCCATCGCCACGGCGGTGCGGGAACCTTCCGGTGAGATTATGGTAAAAAAGGAAGATTTGGTTTCTGTTGCCGATAAATATCCTGTTTTAAAAAAGCCAATGATCAGAGGTGTAGTTGCGCTAATCGAATCACTGGTTATCGGCTTGAAGGCGTTGTCCTTCTCGGCCCAGGCGGCCGGTGAGGAAGGCGAGGAACTGAGCAATAAGGAAATTGCCATGACGATGATATTTTCGCTGGGCCTGGCTATTTTGCTGTTTGTCGTATTGCCGACCTACGCGGCGAAATATATCCACAGTGCCATTACCGACGCCCGTCTGCTCAATCTGTTTGAAGGCATTTTACGGTTGACCGTATTTTTAGTTTACATCGTTGGTATCTCTTTAATGAAGGATATTCAGCGGGTCTTTCAATACCATGGGGCAGAGCATAAGACCATTCATGCCTATGAGGCCGGTATGCCGCTTACAGTGGACAATGTCCGGGGCTTTAGCACGCTCCATCCGCGCTGCGGCACCAATTTTTTGCTTATTGTTATGGTGGTCAGTATTATTATGTTTGCCTTCCTGGGCTGGCCTTCCCTTTGGGAGAGGATTGTTTCCCGGATTATTCTGATGCCACTGGTGGCGGGTATTGCCTATGAGATTATCCGGTTCGCCGGCCGCAGTCAGGCAGCCTGGGTCAGAATTTCCATTTTACCGGGATTATGGCTGCAAAAGCTGACGACCCGCGAACCGAGCGACGACCAAATTGAGGTGGCCATTCAGGCCTTTGAAGCGGTCCGGCCGGCAGAAGACCCGGAGACTGCTACGCCGCCGGAAGGCCTTTGCAGCCCGTCGGCTTGCTAGCCGGAGGTTTGTAATCCTGACGAAGTACTATATTGATGAGGTGAAGATTTGTGCTTGATAAACTCCAAGCCATTGAAGATAAATACAGTGAATTGGAAAATCTGATCAGTGATCCGACAGTGATTGCCAACATGACAGAATGGCAAAAGCACACCAGGGCTCACTCCAAGCTGACGCCGCTGATTGTTAAATTCCGGGAGTATAAAGCGGTGCTGCAGGGACTGGCCGATACCCGGGAACTGTTAGACGACAATCCGGAGGCCGATCTGCGGGATATGGCCCAAGCCGAGCTCAGTGAGTTAAAAGGCCGGGAAGCGGCGTTGACCGACGAACTGCGGATTTTACTGCTGCCGCGCGATCCCAATGATGATAAAAGCGTTATTGTTGAAATCCGGGGCGGCGCCGGCGGTGACGAAGCGGCGCTGTTTGCCGGCGATTTGTTCCGTATGTATACGCGCTATGCGGAAAACCGGGGCTGGCGGACGGAAATGCTGGATGCCAATGCACCTGATTTGGGCGGTTTTAAGGAAGTTGTTTTTGTCGTGGACGGTGATGGGGCTTACAGCCGTCTGAAATATGAAAGCGGTGTGCATCGTGTGCAGCGCGTCCCGACGACCGAGTCAAGCGGACGTATTCATACATCTACCGTAACGGTGGCTGTGCTGCCGGAAGCTGAGGAAGTGGACATCACTGTCAATCCGAACGATCTGAAAATTGACACCTATTGTGCCAGCGGCGCCGGCGGTCAGCATGTAAATAAAACGGAATCGGCCGTCCGAATTACCCACTTGCCCAGCGGTATCGTGGTAACCTGTCAGGATGAGAAGTCGCAGCTCAAAAATCGTGACAAGGCGATGCGGGTGCTCAGGGCCAAGCTGCTGGAAGCCGCCGAGGAGGAACAGCGGGCAGGGGTGGCGGAAGCTCGTAAAAGCCAGGTGGGAACAGGCGACCGCAGCGAGCGGATTCGCACTTATAATTTTCCCCAGGGCCGGGTGACGGACCACCGGATTGGCCTGACCCTGCATAAATTGGATTTTATACTAAACGGCGATCTGGATGAAATGATTGAAGCGCTGATTACGGTGGACCAGAGCGAACGTTTAAAGCAGGCTGAATAAGATGGAAAAAAAGCATGCATGGACGATTGGGACAATTTTAACTTGGACCAGGCAGTACTTCCAAGACAAGGGCGTGGATAATCCACGCCTGGATGCTGAAGTACTGCTTTCCCATATCCTGGGGAAGGACAGGCTGTATCTTTATGTCCATTTTGACCAACCCTTGGAACAGCGGGAGCTGGAAGCTTTCAGGGCGGTAGTCAAACGTCGGGTGCTGCGGGAACCGGTTGCCTATATTACCGGCTGCCGGGAATTTATGGGTCTGGCCTTCCAGGTTAGTCCGGCAGTACTCATCCCCCGGCCTGATACGGAAATTCTGGTGGAAACCGTGTTGGCCAAACTGGCCGGACAGAATACGGCTGCGCCGGCTCTGCTGGATATCGGCACAGGCAGCGGCGCTATTATCATTAGCATGTTACATACGCTGACCGCGGCCACCGGCGTGGCTGTGGATATTTCGCCAGAGGCTTTGCTGGTTGCCCGGGAGAACGCTTACCGCCTTGGTGTAGACGACCGGCTGACGTTGTGTAAAGGCGACGTCTTTTCAGCGGTGGCTGGCCGGCAGTTTGACGTAATTGTTTCCAATCCGCCTTATATTCCGCAAAAAGATATCACGGGACTCACGTCCGAGGTGAGAAAAGAACCTCACCTGGCTTTAGATGGCGGAGTTGACGGGCTTGATTTTTACCGCCGGATCAGCCAGGCGGCGCCCGCTTATCTTGTGGCCGGCGGCCTGCTGGCTTTTGAAGTCGGTCAGGGCCAAGCCGATGCGGTGGCGGAACTAGGCAGAAAACAGCAGTTCCTGGTGGAAGCCATAGTTAAGGATTATGGCGGCATTGACCGGGTGGTTTTACTACGCGACCCCCGTCAGCCGGTACCGCAATGAGGCAAAGGAGAACAGAGATGGAGACTAAGCATTTTGTAGTTGATAAGAATAGCCCGGACCGTGCCCAACTGTCGGAAGCCGCAGCCTACATTAAGGCCGGCGCTCTGGTGGCTTTCCCTACGGAAACCGTGTACGGTCTGGGGGCCGACGGGCTGAATGCCGCGGCGGTGGAGCGCATTTATGAGGCTAAGGGACGTCCTTCGGACAATCCGTTGATCTTGCATATTGCCGACCGTCAGGAAGTAGTGCGGCTGGTTGCCTCAATTCCGGCTAACGCCGAAGTGTTGATGGAGTCCTTTTGGCCGGGGCCGCTGACTGTTATTTTGGAGCGGACCGCCATCGTGCCGGACCGGACTACCGGCGGGTTGAACACGGTAGCTGTGCGCCTGCCCGATTCCCCGGTGGCCAGGGAACTTATCCGGCAGGCCGGCACACCGCTGGCCGCGCCGAGTGCGAATATTTCCGGCCGTCCCAGCCCAACCAATGCCGCTGACGTACTGGCCGATTTGGCGGGGAAAATTGCTGCCGTGGTAGATGCCGGTGACTGTGCTATCGGTGTGGAGTCGACTATTGTCGATTGTACCACACCCGTACCTACTCTGCTAAGGCCCGGAGGGATAACGCTGGAGCAACTGCTGGCGACGTTAGGTGAAGTGGAAGTAGATGCCGCTTTGGCTGCCGCCGATGCGGCGCCTCGCGCTCCCGGCATGAAATATACACACTATGCGCCAAAAGTCCCGATGACGCTCTTAGAGGTAGCGCCGGCAGAGACAGTGCCTGTGTTGCTGCGGGAACTGGCCGGGGCAGAGAAACAGGGATTACGGGCTGGCGTGGTGGCCTTTGATGAAACACTGGCTCTGCTGCCGGATAAACCGGTCAAAGCCAGTTTGGGCTGCAACCGGGATGCCGGAGAAGCCGCCGCCAGGCTGTATACGGTGCTCCGTTATTTTGACGATAAACCGGTTGATGTTATTTTTGCCGAGGCCGTCAGTGAACAGGGCCTGGGGCTGGCGGTGATGAACCGGCTGCGCAAGGCCAGCGGCTACCGTATTATAAAAAAATAAATGCAATTTCGACGCGCCGGGTGCAAAAGGATTTGTCGGGACGCGTCTTGTGAATAAATCAGCGGTTTTTTTTAGACTATCCACTCCGCTATCCACATATATATAAACGCGGAGGTGGGACTGTGAATAGCCTGGAAATATTCATCTTAAGCGTTGCGTTAGGGACGGATTTGTTTTCGGTGGCCATTCCCATTGGCATGAATAGAATCAGATGGCGCGTGATTGTCTGGGCTTCGTTTGTATTCGCGGTGTTTCATATTGTGATGATTCTGACTGGCTACCATTTTGGCCATTGGCTGGGAACACTTGTCGAACACATTGAAACATACCATGTGGCAACTCCCTCGCTGGTGATACAAAACTGGGCCAGTGCATTTGGGGCCGTTGTGTTAATGGGGTTGGGCGCCTATATGATTAAAGAGAATATAGCCGGGCAGGGAGCGGCCAAGACGGCCCCCGGCAGGATTCTTAAAGGCTGGGCGCTGCTGCTCTTGGGCGTTGGCGTCAGTATGGACGCTTTGGCGGCCGGCTTTAGTATGGGCATGATGGATGTGGATCTGATTAAGCTCAGCGGGATGCTGGGGACAGTCATTTTTTGCATTGCCGTGCTGGGGTTAAGCCTAGGACGCCGGATTGGCCGGTATGTTGGCTCCCGGGCGGAACTGGCCGGCGGGGCGGTACTGATTGGTTTGGGCCTGCATGTTTTATATCATGCTTTATAAGAGGATAAACGGCTGGAATTTGCTAGTTTGAGACAGTAGGCATACGGTCTGAATGACCATAACGAGGGTTGCGAAAAATAGATCAACAGTATGTAAAGGATTAGGGCTGATAAATACTAATCCTAACGGATTTGGCTATACTAAAAAAGTGAGGCGTTTTTATGCTGCATATTTTGTTTGTTTGTACGGGAAATACCTGCCGCAGTCCGATGGCTGAGGCTTTATTGTGCGAAAAAGTCAGACAGGCCGGTCTGAACAATAAAGTTAACGTTTTGTCGGCAGGGATTATGGCCGGCTACGAGTATCCGGCATCAAAATTTGCCTGTGCAGTGATGCAAGCCCGGCATATTTCGCTGGAAGAACATCGCTCACGTCAACTGACGGCGGACGCGATTGCCGCAGCCGACCTGATCCTGACCATGGCCCTGTCCCACAAACGGGCTGTGCTGGCCTTGGCGCCGGAGGCGGCCGACAAGGTGTTTACTTTGTGTGAATTTGTTGGCGCCGCCGGGGATGTGGACGACCCTTACGGCGGCAGTTATGAAACCTATGACAGCGCAGCGGCGGAGATTGATTTTCTATTGGGACAAGCTTGGAAAAAAATTGTCGCTTTAGCAGGAAAAGAATATTAAATGGAGAATTTTTGTTGAGATGTAAGTCATGCTCAAGCAAAGGACACAGGAGGATGCCATGTCTGAGGTTGCTCATCTTACAGAGGAAACAGTAAAGGCTGCTGAGGAACTTTTAAAAACGGCTGTTTTGCGCTCCGGACAGCTTGTTGTAGTTGGCTGCAGCACCAGTGAAGTGCGGGGTTCACAGATTGGTTCGGACAGCTCAACGGAAGTTGCCCGTGCGGTGCTGGCTGGCCTCATGCAGGTGGCCGAAACATACGACGTACAGCTTGCAATTCAATGCTGTGAGCATTTAAACCGTGCACTGGTAGTGGAGCGTGCGGTGCTGGAACGTTATGGGCTGGAGGAGGTCTGCGTTCGGCCGGCGCCTAAGGCCGGTGGTTCTTTAGCTGCCTGTGCCATGCAAAGCTTCGCTGAGCCGGTGGTGGTGGAAGCCATTCAGGCTCATGCCGGGCTGGATATTGGCAATACCCTGATTGGCATGCATTTGAAGCGGGTTGCGGTGCCGGTCCGGTTGCAGCAGAAATACATCGGGGCGGCGCCGGTTGTTGCCGCCCGCACCCGTCCTAAATTGATTGGCGGGGCCCGGGCTATATACGAATAATTTACAGGATGAGATTTGGAGGAGAATAAGGATGAGTGTGCTCAAGGGATTTGACCCGGAAATTGCCCGGATGATTGAATTGGAACGTCAGCGTCAGCAAAATAAACTGGAACTCATTGCTTCTGAAAATTTTGTCAGCAAAGCCGTTATGGAAGCGCAGGGATCGGTTCTGACCAACAAATATGCGGAAGGCTATCCCGGACGCCGTTACTATGGCGGTTGCGAACATGTGGATGTAATTGAACAGTTAGCGATTGACCGGGTGAAAGCGCTGTTTGGCGCTGAACACGCCAATGTGCAGCCTCATTCGGGAGCCCAGGCCAATACGGCGGTATATTTTGCCTTTTTAAAACCCGGCGATACGATTCTAGGTATGAACCTTTCCCATGGCGGCCATTTGACTCATGGCAGCCCGGTTAATATTTCCGGCAAATATTACAATGTTGTTGCCTACGGTGTCGATGCCGAGACACACCGTATCAATTATGAGGAACTGGAAGATCTGGCCATGACTCACCGGCCTAAGATGCTGGTCGCCGGAGCCAGTGCCTATCCGCGGGTGATTGATTTTGCCCGGTTGGCGGAGATTGCTCATAAAGCCGGGGCCATGCTGTTTGTCGATATGGCTCACATCGCCGGACTGGTAGCTGCCGGTTTGCATCCAAATCCGGTGCCCTATGCCGATATCGTGACTACTACGACCCATAAAACGCTGCGTGGTCCCCGGGGCGGCGTCATTCTATGCCGCGCTGAATATGCGGCAGCCGTGGATAAGGCGATTTTTCCCGGTATTCAGGGCGGCCCCTTGATGCATGTCATTGCGGCCAAGGCCGTTGCCTTTAAAGAGGCGGCCAGCGAGGAGTTCCGTCTGTATCAGGAACAAATTATCAAGAATGCCAGCGCTCTGTCGGCTAAACTGGCTGCTTCGGGCTTTACCATTGTGTCGGGCGGCACGGACAACCACTTAATGCTGGTCGATGTGCGCGGACAGAACCTAACAGGCAAGCAAGCGGAAAAATTGCTTGATGAGGTCGGTGTAACCGTCAATAAAAATACCATTCCCTTTGATCCGGCCAGTCCTTTTGTGACCAGCGGTATCCGTATCGGAACGCCGGCAGTGACCTCCAGAGGCATGCAGGAAGAAGATATGGCGGTTATCGGCGAAATCATTGCCATGGTCTTAAACCGGCCGGAAGACGAAGCGGCTAGGACCAAGGCGATTGCTATGGTCGCAGAATTGTGCGGAAAATATCCGCTATATGAGTAGGAGATGAATACATGCAGGTTAAAATCATTGATCACCCCTTAATTCAACATAAACTATCCTTAATTCGTGATATAAAAACAGGACCGAAAGAGTTCCGGGAGCTGCTAGATGAAATTTCCATGCTGATGGCCTATGAGATCACCCGTGATCTGCCATTGGAAACAACCGAAATAGAGACACCTGTTGCTAAATGCCAGTGCAAAATGCTGGCAGGCAAGAAAATGGGCGTTGTGCCTATTTTGAGAGCCGGCTTGGGGATGGTTAACGGTATTTTGCGGTTAATTCCCGCTGCCAAGGTCGGTCATGTGGGACTATATCGCGATCCGAAAACCTTATTGCCTGTGGAATACTATTGCAAACTGCCGCCGGACGTGGCGGAACGGGATTTTGTCGTCATTGACCCGATGCTGGCAACCGGCGGCTCATCGGCGGCAACCATTGATATTTTAAAACGGGAGGGTGCCCGTCACATTAAGCTGATGTGTTTGGTGGCGGCGCCGGAGGGCGTACTGCTCGTCAATAAGCAGCATCCCGATGTAGAAGTGTATACGGCTGCTGTTGATGAATATCTTAATGATCATGGCTATATCGTTCCCGGTCTGGGCGATGCCGGTGACAGAATATTTGGCACGAAATAGATAAAAAAGAGAATCCGGCGGGATTCTCTTTTTTACTACCGTCTGTCCTGCAGACAGAGCAAATAACGGCTGGACAGGAGAAAGGCCAGCGCATATAATCGTAACTGACAACGATAAACGATATGGAGGCTGTAAATGTGAGTGAGAGGGACCGTCCGTCTTGGGATAGATACTTTATGGAAATGGCACGGGTGGCCGCAACCCGTTCCACTTGTCTGCGGCGTCAGGTGGGGGCAGCCATTGTGAAAGACAAACGGCTGTTGACCACCGGCTACAATGGTGCACCGCAGGGAATCAGACACTGTAGTGAGACAGGCTGTTTACGCCAGGCTGCAAATATTCCTTCCGGTGAGCGTCATGAACTATGCCGCGGTACCCATGCCGAGCAAAACGCCATTGTTCAGGCGGCCTTTCATGGCGTTGAAATTGAAGGAGCCACGTTGTATTGTACCCATCAGCCTTGTTCGGTTTGTACCAAAATGATCATTAACGCGGGAATTCGCCGTATTGTTTTTGAAAATGGCTATCCCGATCAGTTGGCAGTGGACATGCTGGAAGAAGCGGGAATTGTCTATGAACAGTTACGATAACAGCCAGCCTGCGGTTTCCCATAAATTTTTCATGTGTACAAAAGTCAGTCAATATGTTAAAATTTTACGTAAATATGAGTACGGAGTAAGGTGCTATGCTGGAGCCGATTTATTTACCAAAATTGAATCATCTCAGCCCTACGCTGGATTCTACGTTGCTTAAAATTATGGAGGAAGCCGGTGAACTGGCCAGGGCAGTCCTTCATTTTCTACCCTATGAGGGACTGAAGGCAGCGGAAATTGCCGATAACCGGGAGGCAACTGTCTTGCTGGAAGAAGTGACCGGTGAACTCTTAGATGTGGCTCAGACCTGTGTCACGATGATATTTGTAATGGAACAGATGCCCGAGCTTTCCGACTTTTCGACCGGTGAATTAATACAGGCGCATTTGGACAAGTTGTCGGCGAAGGGCTATGACTTTGACCGTTCCGGCGCCTACAACATTACGACAGCCGGCAACTTTAAATATCTGGTCTTACCGCGTTTGCGGCTAAAACAGGTCACTCTGTTAACTACTGTGTGCAAGATCCAGGAAGAGGTGGGCGAATTGACCCAGTTTCTGGGCAAGCGCCAGGGGGCTTCCGGGGAATGTCCGGAATTGGCGGCCAGAGCGGCGCTGCAGGGTTGTGCGGCGGAATTGCTGGATGTGGCACAGTGCTGCTTTACCATGATGTATATTTTGGCCGAATCATATCAAGTTGATATCAGCGCACTGACGCAGCGGCATGTAGCGAAGCTGAGAAGGAAGGGCTATTGCGCGTGACGGCTGTTTATTCTGCTGTGTTTTGTCCTTAGTGAGGAAAATTCTGCCGGGGCTGAAAGAAATTGTTTTAAAAAGATTGAAATATGGGCAAATTTTATAGTATATTATCTGTTTATCATGAATATAGTTGTTGATGATGAAAATACTAGATTTAGATGGTTTTGACTGGAAGATACCGGTTTGACAAGATATGACCCGTAGGTTAGAATGAAAACGTTGGTTTAGAAATGAGGTGTTAAGCTTATGCAGGCATATGTTGTTGCCTTTGTTGTTGCTTTGGTTGTGGCTTATTTTGCCACGCCACATATAAAAGATTTGGCGATTAAGGCCGGAGCTATGGATGCACCTGACGCCCGGAAAGTGCATACCAGTCCGATCCCCCGTATGGGCGGATTGGCCATTTATGCCGGGTTTATTCTTGCTGTTGTCTCCAGTATGCAGATTACCCATGAGATAGCAGGGCTGCTCATTGGGGGCACAGTGATTTTGATTGTTGGCATTATTGATGATTTAAAACCTCTTCCGGCCAAGGTTAAGCTGTTTGGACAGATACTGGCGGCTGCCGTACTGGTTTTGTTTGACGTTCGAATCGAGTGGCTGACCAATCCTTTTGGCGAGATGATATACATTAATTATCTGTCGGTTCCGCTTACCATTCTCTGGGTTGTCGGACTTACGAACACGGTCAATCTGATTGACGGGCTGGATGGTTTGGCTGCGGGGGTATCCACAATTGCCTCCATCACTATCCTCTTGGTCGCCCTACAGCAGAACTTCTGGTCGGTAGCTATTATGATGGCCGCTTTAGCCGGCAGTGCGATGGGTTTTTTACAGCATAATTTCAATCCGGCCAAGATTTTTATGGGTGATACGGGCAGTATGTTTTTAGGCTATATGCTGGCTGCCGTATCCATCCTTGGCATGGTAAAGAGTGCGGCAACCATTGCGTTGATTGTGCCTATTTTAGCGCTTGGCCTGCCGATCATGGATACGGCTTTTGCCATTATCCGCCGTTACAGCAACGGCCGTCCGATTTTTAAGCCTGACCGGGGGCATCTGCATCATCGCCTTCTGGATATGGGACTTACTCAGAAGCAGGCTGTATTATTGATGTATGTAATCAGTGGCTGTCTGGGCCTTAGCGCCATTGCACTGACCGAAGTAAACAAGGGCCTGGGGGCTATTATTATCGCCGTTGTGCTGGTAGTTGCCTTTTTCGGAGCGAGGAAAATTGGCGTATTAAAATCCGGTAAATCGGCAGAGAGCCACTAGTGCCGGACATAGGTGAGTCAACGACAATGCAGCCTTACGGAAGTCCGTGAAGAATTGCAGCTTCAGGGTTGATGGATCACTGGTCCGTTAAGAAGAATAATTGCACGAGTATACAGAGACTACGGGCGGGCATAATGCCCGCCCATTTTCGGTGACACACGGAAGGAGTTAACAAATATGTTGCAATGCGAGAAAAAGCCGCGGATTAAGGTTATGACGATTTTCGGCACACGGCCGGAAGCTATCAAGATGGCACCGGTTGTGCTTGAACTGGCTAAATACCCCGAGTGGATTACCCCGGTGGTGGTGGTAACCGCCCAGCACCGGGAAATGCTGGACCAGGTGCTTAAACTGTTTAACATCACACCGGATTATGATTTGGATATCATGTCCCAGGGGCAAACGCTTTTTGATATTACTTGCCGGGCGATGCACGGACTAAATGAAGCCATCGGCAAGGAAAAACCGGATATCGTACTGGTTCATGGCGACACAACCACCACCTTTGCCGGCGCTTTGGCCGCCTACTATCATCAAACGGCGGTAGGGCATGTGGAAGCCGGACTTAGGACAGGCAACAAATATTCTCCTTTTCCCGAAGAAATGAATCGAAAGCTGACCGGATCGCTGGCCGATCTGCATTTTGCGCCGACCGAAGTGTCCCGTGCGAATCTTTTGGCTGAAATGGTGACGGAAGAGGCGATCAC
Organism: Propionispora hippei DSM 15287; assembly: GCF_900141835.1. Taxonomy (NCBI): domain Bacteria; kingdom Bacillati; phylum Bacillota; class Negativicutes; order Selenomonadales; family Sporomusaceae; genus Propionispora; species Propionispora hippei. Next base: position 94,824 of record NZ_FQZD01000005.1, read on the forward strand.
GGTGACAGGCAATACCGTTATTGACGCCTTGAAGGCAACCGTTAATCCCGGCTATGTATTTCAAAATGAGCTGTTATCCGGCATTGATTATCAGAATCGCCGCGTCATACTGGTTACGACGCACCGGCGGGAGAATTTGGGCGAGCCGATGCGCCATGTTTACCAGGCACTCCGGCGAATCGTCGAGGAGTTTGCCGATGTGGAGATTGTATTTCCGGTGCACAAAAATCCAAAGGTCCGGGAAGTCGTTCAAACCGAACTAGGCGGGATCGGCCGGGTGCATTTGATTGATCCGCTGGATTATGAACCTTTTGCCAATCTAATAGCCCGTTCTTATCTGGTGCTGACCGATTCCGGCGGCATTCAGGAAGAGGCACCGGCCTTAGGCAAACCCGTATTGGTGCTGCGGGACACTACGGAACGGCCGGAGGCGGTTGAAGCCGGGACAGTGCGTTTAGTCGGTACTGAACGGGCCTGTGTATATGAGGAGACTCACCGTCTGCTGGCCGATGAGAAGGCTTATGCGAGCATGGCCAATGCTTGTAATCCTTATGGCGACGGACAGGCTTCCCGGCGAATCGCGCAGGCTATTTTATTTACATATGGATATATAGGGCAAAAACCGGATATCTTTAAGGTATAGCTTTGCATTTGTCGAAAATGGAAATTTCTTAGCTTTTTGGCTGGTTTTGCTCAAAAGCCAGAAGGATTTCGTTCGGGTTTGGCGAAATGAATTGCTTGTTAGGAATAAATGTAAAAGTAAACGCAAGGCTTACCCCGGATTTTTGCTGGATCTGTAGACGGCGGGGGATGTTTATGAACAAAAAAGACAAGCAGCCAGGTTTTTCTGCCCTGGGCATTGCTACAACACTGAGTTTTACTCTTGTCGCTAATATTGCTGTCGGAATTTTTCTGGGACGGTTGCTGGACAACTGGTTGGACTGTGCTCCCTGGGCCAGTGTGGCAGGCATCGTTCTTGGTATGGTTTCCGGCCTGTGGGCTATCTATAAAAAGGCCGTGAAATATTAGGTTTAGGAAACAGGGAAAGGGAAAGATGCTGAATTATTTTTCAGAAGTAAAATGTGTATTTCTCGCTTTAGCTGCAGCGGGAGGTCTTGCCTATGCAATGCTTCTCATCTGGGGAAAACCGGCGCTGGCTAACGGCCTGCTTGCCGGTTTACTTATCAGTGCTGTATATTTTCTGATGATGTGTTTCCGGATAAGAAAGACGGCGGAGCTGCCTTTGCGCAGTGCCCTGCTTCACATGCGCCAGGGCTGGCTGCTGCGCTTGATTTTTATTGCTTGTTCCGCATTTTTGGCTATGCAAATACCGGCGTTGGATATACTAGGAGTAATTGCCGGCTTGTTTTTACTGCATGTAGTTGTATTTTTGCATGCTGTCAGGCTGGCAGTGCGTGACGGCAAGTCGGTTTGTACTAAGGATAACAGAAAGGGGTGAAATGATGGAACATGGAATTGGCGAACATAAACTGGTCCATATTGCTGGTTTGGCCTTTAATATGGATACGCTGTATATGACTTGGCTTACGATGGCGATCGTCATTATCATTGCTGGTTTGGCCGTTCGCAAGCTGGAGATGGTGCCGCGAGGCTGGCAGAATGCTTTAGAAATAGCGGTAAGCGGCTTGCTGGAACAGATTGAGAGTACCATCGGTCCTAAGGGTAAGAAAATGGCGCCGTTATTAATTACCTTATTCTTGTTCTTGCTTTTGTCTAACTGGCTAGGACTGGTTCCCGGCCTTACTTCGCCGACCAATGATCTGAATACGACCTTGGGACTGGCTTTGATGGTTGTGGTGTTGGTTCATGGCATTGGTATGATAAATAAAGGAATTGGCGCTTATTTGAAACATTTTATTGAGCCGTATGTCTTTTTTTTACCGATTAATATTATTGAGGAAATTGCTAAGCCGGTCACTTTATCCTTCCGTCTTTTTGGCAATATCCTGGCTGGTGAAGGCCTGTTGATTATCTTGGGGCTTTTGGTTCCTTACTTTATACCGACCTTATGGCTGGCTTTCAGTACAGTGGTCGGCATCATTCAGGCATTTATTTTTACCATGCTGACCATGGCGTATTTGTCCAACTCGTTTAAGGACGAGCAGCATTAATTGTGACTGCTCTAATACTTTATATTGATAAGGGCCATTCTGGGGAAAGGAGGATATTTACATGGAACATGCTATTATTGTAGCCGCTTCGGTAGTTGCTGCTGCTTTGGCTATCGGTTTGGCCGCCTTTGGTGCTGCCGTAGGCGATGGCAGCGTGACCGCGAAAGCAATTGAAGGTATCGCTAGACAGCCTGAGGCCAAAAACACGATTTTGGTAAATATGTTTATTTCGGTAGGCTTAATCGAATCAATTCCAATCATTGCTGCGGTTATCGCACTTGCGCTGGTTTTCGCTAATCCTTTCGTTCATTAAGTAACAACAAATGGAAGACTATGACCCGTCAAACGGCAGAGCTTGCTTTTAGAGAACAGGTAAATAAATGACGAGCTGCGGCTGGTGCTTCAGCCGTCTGTTTTTACCTTATTCTTAGCGGCTATGCTAAAGCTGGAGATAGCAGAGACGTCTGGAACAGAGTGCCTATGTCGCTCTGCCGGCGTTCTGTTATATGCCTTTAAGAGGAGGATGACCTCGTTGGAGATAAATGCGACACTTATTGCGCAAATTATAAACTTTCTTATTTTAGTGTTCATTTTGAAAAAATTGGCATACAAGCCTTTAATGGAGATGATGGAAGCTCGTCAGGCCAGTATTGCCGACGATCTTGCCACGGCCGAAAAAGACAGGCAGGACGCGGCGGATCTGAAGCGGGAATATCAGACTCAGCTCACGGCAGCCAGGGCCGAAGCGCAGGCAATTGTGGACAAGGCTATGAAACAGGCTGAAAAGAACAAAGAGGAAATTATTGAAGAAGCCAGAGTGGAACATGCTCGTCTTTTGAAAGCCGCTCAGGAGGAAATCTCCCGCGAGCGCGAATTGGCCTTGGCCGAGCTGCGCGCCGAAGTGGTGGGCTTGTCCATGGCTGCGGCTGCCAAGATTATTGAAAAGAACCTGGATGCCGAAACAAATTCCAAATTGGTTTCTGACTTTATGGATAAACTGGACGAGAAGAAAATAGGTGGCCTGCCATGTTAGCTAATCAGTTAGCTTTAAAATACGCGCAGGCCATTTTTGAGTTAGCCAGTGAAAAAGATAAAGTAGCAGAGGCCCATGAGCAGCTTGTTATGGTGGAAACGACCATTGCCGGGCATGAGGAGTTTGCTAAGCTGATTTATCATCCGCGCATTCCGGCGGCTGCGAAAAGCGAGACACTCAGTAAAGTTTTTTTTCAGGAATTGACTGACTTTGTATATAAGTTTCTGCTGCTTCTGGTGAATAAACGGCGTGAGTCTTTATTGCCCGCTATCGTACGGGAGTTTCAGAACTTTGTCAATCAGGCAAATCAGGTAATCGAAGCCGAAGTAACCACAGCGCTGCCGCTTTCCGATGCTGAGCAACAGGCTTTGGCGGCTAAATTAAAAATGGCGACAGGAAAAAATGTTTTGGTGAAAATGCAACTTAATTCCGCCATTTTAGGAGGCGTCATTGTTAAAATCGGGGATAAATTAATTGATGGCAGTGTTCTACGGCAGCTTCAAGTACTCAAGACTTCACTGCTGAACAGTGGAGCTAAGATTGGGGTGACAAACCAGGTATGAAAATGAGGCCAGAAGAAATAACGGCGATCATCAAACAGCAAATAGAAGATTATCAGGTAGACCTTAATGTCGATGACGTGGGGACTGTTATTGAGGTAGGCGACGGCATAGCGCGTATTCACGGGCTGACCAAGGCGATGGCCGGAGAGCTTTTGGAGTTTCCCAATGACATATACGGCATGGTGCTTAACCTGGAAGAAGACAATGTGGGCGGTGTGCTTTTAGGCGGCGAAACCGAGATTAAGGAAGGCGATACCGTTCGTCGCACCGGCCGGATTATGCAGGTGCCGGTAGGCGAAGCGATGATCGGCCGGGTAGTCAACGCGCTGGGACAGCCGATTGACGGCAAAGGGCCGATCGCTACCACCGAGTTTCGGCCGGTTGAATATACCGCGCCGGGCATTGCCGACAGGCAGTCGGTTAAAGAACCGCTGCAAACAGGCATCAAGGCACTGGATTCTATGGTGCCCATCGGCAGGGGACAGCGTGAGCTGATTATCGGTGACCGCGGTACCGGAAAAACGGCGATTGCCGTAGATACCATTATCAATCAGAAGGGACACGGTGTAACTTGCATTTATGTGGCTATTGGACAAAAAGCCTCCACCGTGGCCCGTGTTGTTAAAATCCTCGAGGAAAACGGGGCCATGGAGTATACCATTGTGGTAACGGCAACCGCTTCCGATAATGCGCCGCTGCAGTATCTGGCGCCTTACTCCGGTGTAGCCATGGGTGAATACTTCATGTATAAAGGTGGCCATGTGCTTTGCGTGTATGACGATTTGTCCAAGCATGCAATGGCTTATCGGGCCATGTCGCTCTTGCTGCGCCGTCCACCCGGTCGGGAAGCTTACCCTGGCGACGTATTTTACTTACACTCCCGCCTGCTGGAACGGGCTGCGAAACTTTCCAATGAGCTTGGCGGCGGCTCGATTACGGCACTGCCGGTGATTGAAACGCTGGCGGGTGACGTTTCGGCCTATATTCCGACTAATGTTATTTCGATTACCGACGGCCAGATCTTTCTGGAAAGCGAATTGTTCTATGCTGGCGTCCGTCCGGCTATTAACGCCGGTTTGTCCGTATCCCGCGTTGGCGGCTCCGCCCAGATTAAGGCTATGCGCCAGGTTGCCGGCCGTCTGCGTTTGGATTTGGCACAGTACCGGGAATTGGCGGCTTTTGCCCAATTTGGCTCGGACCTGGATAAAGCCACCAAAGCTTTGCTGGACCGCGGTCAGCGGACTATGGAAGTGTTGAAGCAGCCGCAATATTCGCCGTTGCCGGTAGAAGAGCAGGTTATGGTCATTTATACGGCTGTAAACGGCTTCCTCGATGATATTCCGACCGATGAAATCAGTAAATTCGAAGCCGAATATTTAAAGTTCATGCGGGCTAATTATGCAGAAGTCGGCAAGGGAATTCGTGAGAAAAAAGTATTGGACGCAGAAATTGAAACGGCTATGAAAAAAGCGATTGTGGAATTTAAAGATACCTTTGTTTCTTATGATAAAACGCAAGGTGCTGCGGGGTGATAAAATATGCCTAGTGCACAGGATATACGTCGCCGCATTAAAAGCGTAAAAAATATCGGACAGATTACCAAGGCGATGAAAATGGTCGCTGCCGCCCGGTTGCGCCGGGCCCAGGAACGCGCTATCGCCAGTCGTCCTTACACCGATAAAATCAAGGAAGTCCTGGCCAATGTGTCGGCTAACGCTGCGGACACTGCTTTGCCGCTCTTGGAAGTCCGGGAGGTTAAACGTTCCGGCTTTATCATCATTGGTCCGGACAAAGGCTTGGCTGGCGCTTATGCCAGCAATGTGATCAAGGAGGCCTTGCCGATCATTCGCGAGAAACGGGAAAGCGGTTTGATTACGATCGGACGCAAGGCGCGGGATTATTTCAAGCGCCGTAAGTTTACTATTGACGACGAGCTGACTGGTTTTTCGGAAAAACCGACCTATCTGCATGCCGTTGATATTGCGAAATTGGCTAGCAAGGGCTTTTTAGACGGACAGTACGATGAAATTTACCTGGTGTACACCGAATTTCTTTCGCCCATCAATCAAAAACCGACGACGGTTAAGCTGTTGCCGGTGGATCATACCGGACAGCAGGTCGATGGTAAACCGGAGGGGCAGCAGGAGTATATTTTTGAACCTTCGGCAGAAGAGGTGCTTTCCGTGTTATTGCCGCAATATCTGGAAACAACCGTCTATAATGCACTCTTACAGGCGGCGGCCAGCGAACTGGGCGCCCGCATGACGGCGATGAGTTCGGCGACCGATAATGCGGAAGAGCTGATTGCAAAACTCACGCTCAATTACAACAAAGTCCGTCAGGCAAGCATTACCCGGGAAATTTCTGAAATTGTCGGCGGTGTGGAAGCTTTGAAATAGGTATGTAAGAAAAATTCGGTAAGTCCGATAGCGGCTTAAAGCAAAACCTTGTCGGCTTACTTGCAAAGAGGAGGGGGACCCCCTGAATACGTTAGGTCATGTTGTACAAGTTATCGGTCCGGTGGTTGACATTAAATTTCCCCTGGAACAATTGCCCGCTATTTATAATGCGGTCAAGATCAAAGGACAGTCCGGGGATGTGGAAATAAATTTGACCGTAGAGGTTATGCAGCATTTAGGCGACAGCATCGTCCGCTGTGTAGCCATGTCTTCCACAGACGGGTTAACCCGCGGCATGGAAGCGGAAAATACGGGCGCACCGATTAAAATCCCGGTGGGCAAAGGTACGCTGGGACGGGTATTTAATGTATTAGGCCAGCCGGTGGACCATAATCCTGCGGCGATAGAAGCCGATGATTACTGGCCGATTCACCGCCCGGCCCCCAGCTTTGAATCGCAGGAAACGTCGACGGAAATTTTGGAAACAGGAATTAAAGTCGTCGATTTGATTGCGCCCTACGCCCGCGGCGGCAAGATTGGTTTATTCGGTGGTGCCGGGGTAGGCAAGACGGTTTTGATTATGGAACTGATCCGCAACATTGCTACTGAACACGGCGGTTATTCCGTCTTCTCCGGCGTAGGCGAAAGAACGCGTGAAGGCAATGACTTATGGATGGAAATGAGCGAGTCCGGCGTTATTGAAAAGACAGCGCTGGTATACGGACAAATGAACGAACCGCCGGGAGCGCGCATGCGGGTCGGTTTGACCGGCCTGACCATGGCTGAATATTTCCGTGATGTCGGTGGACAGGACGTTTTACTGTTTATTGATAATATTTTCCGGTTTATTCAGGCCGGCTCGGAAGTATCGGCCCTGCTGGGGCGTATGCCTTCCGCAGTAGGTTACCAGCCCACTCTGACTACCGACGTAGGCGCCCTGCAGGAACGGATAACCTCGACCAAACAAGGCTCAATCACCTCAGTACAGGCTGTATACGTACCGGCTGACGATTTGACTGACCCGGCACCGGCGGCAACCTTTGCCCATTTGGACGCCACGACGGTATTGTCAAGATCGATTGCCGAGCTTGGTATTTATCCTGCTGTAGACCCGCTTGACTCCACCTCCCGGATTGTTGACCCTAATATCATCGGAGAGGAACATTATCAGGTGGCGCGCGGTGTGCAGGAAGTGCTGCAGCGCTATAAGGAACTCCAGGATATTATCGCCATCTTAGGTATGGAAGAGTTGTCCGACGAGGATAAACTGATGGTTGCCAGAGCAAGAAAAATTCAACGTTTTTTAAGTCAGCCTTTCTTTGTGGCCGAAACCTTTACCGGTACGCCGGGCAAGTTTGTGCCTTTGAAGGAAACCATCCGGGGTTTTAAAGAAATCTTGAGCGGTAAACATGACAGTCTGCCGGAAGGCGCATTTTATATGGTAGGCTCTATTGACGAAGTGGTGGAAAAGGCGAAAACGATGAAGGGGGAATAAGCCGTGGCTAAAATTAAGCTGGATATTGTTACCCCTGAAAAAGTTGCTTTTTCTGACGAGGTCAATATGATTATTGCCCGGACAACCAATGGCGACGTCGGTATTTTACCGGGCCACGCGCCGCTTATTGCCGGCTTGGATATATGGATTCTTCGCCTGCTGACGGATGACGGAGAGCGGCAACTGGCTTTATGCGGCGGTCTGCTTGAGGTGCAGCCAGATAAAGCAACGATTCTGGCAACCTGCGCGGAGAGTCCCGAGGAGATTGACTCTATACGGGCACAAGCTGCTAAAGACAGGGCGGAGACACGTCTTAAGGACCGCCAGTCAGGCATCGACATTGCCCGGGCGGAAGCCGCCTTAAAAAGAGCGGTGCTGCGCTTAAGACTTGCCAGGAAAGAGCATAAGATGTGATAAGAAAGCAGGCTGTAATGGCCTGTTTTTTTGTGGACCTTTACCATACTCTGTTTTACAATACAATACGATAGGTTTAGCAACAGGCTTTTTTAGGCAAAGCTCCCTTTGATTCCCTTGCATAACTCCCCTAAAAACTGGCAAGAATGAAGATATGAAATAAAATGAGCGAGGGGAGGCGAAGAGGGTATTGCTGGTTAGAATGATTCCTCTATTCATTTGCCTATATTTGCTGGCTATGCGGATTAGTCTGGCCTCACCGGAGCCGGCGCAACCCTTGCGCGACGCTCTGCAGGAAGCCGGGTTCCGGCTTGCGGAAACAAATCTTCACGCCTGGACCGAGCTGAACACTGAATTTTTGACAGAAGAAGAGTTGCTGCCGACGGTGAAACAGGTTGCGAACAGGTTGGGACTTACGGCGGGGCAATACCGGATCATACAGGAAAATACTTCGCAACGGCATATGGCAAAAGCGGAAACCGACGACGGCGAAAAGCAGTTTGTCATTATGGCCGAGTTGATCCGGCTGCCGGCTTCGGTACCATCCAGGGGAGCCTGGCGGGGATATTTGGTAATAAACTTGACAGAGAAGGAAAATGGTAGCCATATAAGGGAATATAATAAAAAGGCGGTCGCCATATTGCAGGATTTTGGCAGTGGACCGCGTATAAATACTTGCTTGGTAGGATACCTAGATGGTAAACTAGTTAGGGACGAATGGCAGGGGCGGATTGAGCGGGCCTTCGCAGCCGTCCATGCTACGATAGATCCGGTTATGTTTGATGAGAATGTGGTTAGCTGCACAGGATATACCAAAGCCATAGATGATTATGTCATGACTAACGGCAGGCAGATTAATCTCAATATAGCTATGCGGTACAGTGCAACGGAAAATCGAACGTATATGCTGATTGGCTCTCCGATTATAACCAGGGAGTATTAGGGTGTGTTTTCAAATTATCCGCATCGCTCCCTGACGGCGCCTTTTGTGCATAGGGCGTTAAAATTTTTTGAAATAGGGACCGCGCTATTCCTGTGAAGTTTTGTCTCGTCTGACACAAAAATCACTCGCCATGGGTCCGTTACTTTTCAAACAAGCCCTAGCAGTTTACCGGCAGCAGCCGTATGCAATACTAACCGTTTACATCAGGGAAGGCAAGTTGAGTTAAGTGGGGGGACCATATTTTATGGAGAAATTAATTATCAGCGGTGGTAAACGCCTGTCCGGTACAGTTAAAATCAGCGGTGCTAAAAATGCCGTGTTGCCGATTATCGCTGCTTCATTGTTAGGAGGATCGCCCAGCACGCTGGAAGAAATACCTGATCTTGAAGATGTGCGAACTTTTATGCATGTGCTGGAGCATCTGGGAGTACCGACGCGGCGTGAAGCTGATACACTGATGATAGATAGTACCAATATCACCAGTTGTGAAGCTCCGTATGACCTTGTCCGTAAAATGCGGGCATCCTTTCTCGTCATGGGGCCTTTATTGGCCCGGCGGGGGCAGGCCAAAATTTCTTTGCCCGGCGGTTGTGCCATTGGAACAAGACCGATTGATTTGCATTTAAAAGGTTTTGAAGCGTTGGGCGCGGAGATTGAAATCGGACATGGTTATATTGAAGCCAAGGCGCCGAAGGGACTGACCGGGGCCCGAATTTATCTGGATTTTCCCAGTGTCGGTGCCACCGAAAATATTATGATGGCAGCCAGTCTGGCCCAAGGCGTAACTATTCTGGAAAACCCGGCCCATGAGCCGGAAATTGTTGATCTGGCCAATTATCTGAATGTAATGGGAGCCCGTGTTCGCGGCGCCGGTACCAATGTAATTAAAATTGAAGGCGTCAGTGAACTGCGGGGGACAGCCTATACGGTTATTCCTGACCGGATTGAAGCCGGCACGTATATGGTTGCGGCAGCGATGACCGGCGGTGACGTTTGGATCGAAAACGCGCTGACTGAACATTTAAAACCGGTGATTGCCAAGCTTAAGGAAGCGGGCGCTGTCATTGAAGAGGATATCAACGGGTTACGGGTGTACAGCTCGGGAAACTTGCGCTCCATTGATATAAAGACGTTGCCTTATCCCGGCTTTCCCACCGACATGCAGGCCCAGTTCATGGCCCTGTCCACGGTGGCGCAGGGGACCAGCGTATATACGGAAACGGTGTTTGAAAACCGCTTTATGCATGTGGACGAATTAAAGCGGATGGGAGCCAACATCAAAATTGAGGGACGCAGCGCTATTGTGGAAGGCGTTCGCAAGCTGACCGGCTGTCCGGTAAAGGCAACCGATTTGAGAGCCGGCGCCGCCATGGTGTTAGCCGGCCTGGTAGCGGAGGGTGAAACCGAGGTAGGATATATTCACCATATTGACAGAGGGTACGACGGTATTGTAGATAAATTATGCGCCATTGGTGCGGACATTAAACGGGTAAACCGGTAAGCAATTTTATATGATTTCATAACAACGGCAGTCAGGCCTAACAGGGTCTGGCTGCCGTTGTTTTAGGAAAACACCATGTAATCAGTCCGACGGCCTGGCGAGAGACCTTTTTGCCGGGCAGGAAGTAAAGTTGCTGGAGTAGTTGAGGTCATTTCAGAGGTTTGCTGACACAGTCAGTCAGGAACAGCTCTGCCGGGACACGCAGCGCGAATAAATCAGTGGTTCCGTAGGCATAGGGGACGGCTGGGAGGCATAGTATGTAGTAGTTATGTCACAAATCGGTGTCAATAGTTTGCAGTAAGGAGGAGAAAGGGCGAACAATCTAAAGGGGAGCGTGTTTGATGAAAAAGGTGCTGGCCGGTGCTGTTGGATTGATTGTTTTTTTGGTACTGATTGTTCCTGCGGTAGTGATACGCAGTCTGTTCGGCCTGGACCCTGTCGGCAGTCCCAAGGGCGTGGCTAAAGGCGAGGATGTCGTAATTCGTGTCTATATGGCCAAGCAAAATCAGATTGTGGAAATGAATCTGGAGGAGTATGTAAAAGGCGTGGTAGCGGCGGAAATGCCTGCTCAGTTTGAGCTGGAAGCACTAAAAGCCCAGGCGGTGGCAGCCAGGACCTACGCGGTGAAACATATGGCCATTTTTGGTGGTGAAGGGATTGCCGCGCATCCGGGCGCCGATGTGAGCAGCGATTACCGCGAGGGCCAGGCCTGGGCCGATGAGCAGGACCTGACCGCACGGTGGGGGTCGCTTGGTTACAAGGTGTATTGGAATAAAATCAGCCAGGCTGTTGATGCGACCCGTGGGATTATCGCTTCTTATCATGGGGAACCTATTCTGGCGGTTTTCCATTCTACCAGCGGAGAACGTACCGCAAGTGCCCAGGAAGTCTGGGGGACCGACTATCCTTATCTGAAAAGTGTAGCCTGTAACTGGGACCAGCAATCACCCCGCTATAGTGAAACGAAGGAGTTTTCCCTGAGTGAGATTGCTGAACGGCTGGGTAGTGATACCGATATTGTGGCCGCTGCGCAAAATGGCAGCCCTGCTGCCGTACAAATCGCCGAATTAACCGATTCGGGGCGGGTAGGGAAAATACGTATTGGCAGTAAGCTGTTAAGCGGCGGAACCGTCAGAGATAAATTGGGGTTGAAGTCGACTAATTTTAAAGTGGAAACCGGAGCAGACAAGCTGGTTTTTCAGACGACCGGCTACGGTCATGGCGTGGGCCTGTGCCAGTATGGGGCCAACGGCTTGGCTAAAGAAGGGAAGGATTACCGGTATATCCTGAAATATTATTATACGGGAATTGATCTCACCCATATTTCCGGCTCATAAGTTTCTTAAAGAAAAAAAAGGGGCATACTGGTAATGAGGTGATACCATGATGCCAGCCATAGTAATCAAAATCTGGTCGTATGTTAAAAAAGGAATCAGATTGTGCTATAAGAAAGAATGGAAGTTGTTTTATGCCGGCTATATAGCCGCAGGTTTTCTCTTGCTATCAAGTGCCGGACTGTTGCTGGTGACTGCCCCGGACGGCAGGAACCGGACGGACGCGGTTGTTCAGGAACAGTCTGCAGTTACTCCTGCTGTTGTTTCATCGGAAGCGGTTTTGCCCAAGCGGGAAGCGGAGGCGGCCAATGATGTGGATACTACGGCCCACGCGGTGGAACAAAAGGCAGCTGATATACAGGCTGCCGGCAAGCCGGCCGGAAAAAATAGAGCTGTAGTCGAGGAACCCGCCCAGGCCCATTGGCCGCTGACAGGTTCTATTAAAGCAGAATTCGGCTGGCAGTTCCAGCCGGTATATCAGGAATGGCGATTTCATCCGGGCATTGATATCGAAGGCAAAGATAAGACGGAAAAGGTCAAAGCCATATATGCCGGTACTGTAACGGATATATACACTGATCCGGCAACAGGGCTGACTGTAGCTATTGCTCAGGGTAAAGACATTATCTACTATGGGGCACTGGCTGCTGTTCAACTGGAAAAGGGAATGACCGTGAAAGCAGGGCAGGAAATCGGTACTCCCGGCTCTTCGGCGGCCGAGCCTTTTTTGCATGTCCATTTAGTTATCAAACGGGAAGGGAAAACCATTAATCCTTTGGATATTCTGCGTTAAAAAACGATGTAACAATACCGCTGATTTTGGTGTTTTCCGCAGTCTCAGACTGTCGAAAAAGAAGGGGCTTTTGTAAAGTAGAGCAGCTATGATAGTCCATACTTATCGGCATTTAATCTGCTAAAAAAGACTGCTGGTTTAGCAGTTTTTTTATGCCCCTTTTCGGTGTCAGTCCCTTATAGATTGCCAATTTGGGCGTTCCTCCGTCGTGCATTGCGAAGAAGTCCTGCTCTAGTTTTAGCAGCACGAATACTCCACCAACCTTGAAAATAGATATTGCTGACGGTCAACATTTAGTCATCCATATCGTCAGTCGACATACTGGCGGTATCCTCCTTCCTCCGCCTTGGTTGACAAAATGTTGCCGCGCCATCATCTTTCAATTACAAAGTTGGCGGAGTACTAGATACCAGTTTAAAATCATGGGCGAAAAGATTTTCGCGCATGATTTATTTTTGTCCGCATATACATGGTAGCAAACAACTGGTGAGGGGGAACCAAACAAGATGAAAGATTATATTCGCAAAAGAGTACTGGACATCTGTAACCATATACTCGAGAGTAAGCACACGGTGCGTCAGGCAGCCGCCGTATTTGGTGTCAGCAAAAGCACGGTGCATAAAGATATGATTGAACGTCTGCCAATCATTAATAAACGGCTGTCTCATAAGGTCAGGCATGTGCTGGAAATAAACAAAGCCGAACGTCATATTCGCGGTGGTGAGGCGACTAGAAAAAAATATCAGGAAACAAAAGAATGTGAAGAAAAATAGAGGATTTTTTTAGAAATTGTAGAAGCTAAAATCCTATATGTGATTCTATTCGTTTGCGAATAAATAATCAGACGGCGGTTTGTTTTTTTTGCTTTGCCGGTGGATTATTTTTTTCGGGACGATGGGAGACAAGCTTAACTGGCAGTGTTGAAAGGGGATTTTTGATGTTTGGCTCGATGGATATTGGCGTGGATTTAGGCACAGCGAATGTATTGGTGTACATAAAGGGAAAGGGAATTGTACTGCGGGAACCTTCTGTAGTTGCAATCGACAGAGATACAAATAAAATTTTAGCCATTGGGGAAGAGGCAAGACGAATGCTGGGCAGAACTCCCGGCAATATTATTGCCATTCGTCCACTCCGGGAAGGCGTTATAGCCGACTATGACACAACCGAGAGCATGCTGCGTCATTTTATCCAGAAAGTGGCCGGCAAAAGTTTTCTGTTTAAACCGCGGATTATGGTTTGTATTCCTTCCGGCGTGACCACGGTGGAAAAAAGAGCGGTTTTGGAAGCAACCATGCAGGCTGGTGCCAGAAAACCATATTTAATTGAGGAACCGATGGCCGCCGCCTTGGGTGCCGGCGTGGATATTTCCGAGCCCTGTGGCGCCATGGTTGTTGATATCGGCGGCGGAACTACCGATGTGGCTGTACTTAGTCTTGGCGGTATCGTGCTGAGCGAGTCACTGCGCATCGGCGGGGATAAATTTGACGAAGCGCTGGTTCGTTATGTGAAGAAGGAATACAACATTATGATCGGCGAGCGCACGGCGGAAGAAATAAAGGTGAAAATCGGGACCGCCTTCCCTCATGGTCGGGATGAAGTAATCGAAGTACGCGGCCGGGATTTGGTTTCCGGTCTGCCGAAAACGGTACGCATCAGTTCGACCGAAACAAGAGAGGCTCTTTCCGAGCCGGTATCGCTGATTGTTCAGACGGTTAAGTCGGTACTGGAAAGCACGCCGCCCGAACTTTCGTCGGATATTATGGACCGGGGCATTGTCATGACTGGCGGCGGCTCGTTGCTTAACGGATTGGACAGGCTTATTATTCAGGAGACCGGCATTCCGACCTATTTGGCCGAAGACCCGCTTTCCTGCGTCGCTTTAGGGACTGGTAAGGCGCTGGAGTCGCTGGAGTCGATTGAAGATAGCCTGACAACACTAAAAAAAGGAAGTATTGCTTAAACGTCGAATATATACATATGTGGAAATATGTCTCAAAACCACTGATTTTTAACATAGGAGAGATGGTAGTATGATTCGGGGAATTTATACGGCTGCTTCCGGAATGGTAGCCGAATCGTTACGTACCGATACCATAGCCAATAATCTGGCCAATGTGAATACAGCAGGCTATAAGAAGGATGTGGCGATAAGCAAGGACTTCAGAAGCATGTATATTCAGCGCATCAACGACGGAACCGATGCACCGGTAATCGGCAATATGGGCGTAGGCTCGGTCATTGATGAAATTGCCCCGATTCACTCAGCCGGCCCGATGGTGCAGACAGGAAATACCTTTGATCTGGCTATTGAGGGACAGGGTTATTTTACTGTTGATACGCCAAACGGCGTCCGGTATACCCGTAATGGCTCGTTTACCCGGAATGCGCTTGGCGAATTGGTGACGCAAGATGGATACCGGGTCCTGGGGAAAAATGGTCCGCTGCGCGTAACCGGTGATAAAGTAGCTGTTTCCAGTGACGGACAGGTACGGGTGGACGGTATGGTGACAGGCTCGCTGCAACTGGTTAGTTTTACCGATGAAAAACAATTGACCAAGGAAGGCTCTTCTCTGTATGTTGCGGCGGCGGGCGCTCGAACAAGCCCCATGGAGGGGATTGTCCGCCAGGGTGTGGTGGAACAGTCCAATGTTAATGCAGTTTCCGAAATGGTTAATATGATTGCCGGGTACCGGGCCTATGAAACGAATGCGAAGGCAGTACAGGCACAGGATGAACTGTTGGATAAAGCAGTCAATGAAGTCGCTAAAGTCTAGAGAACCATAGATTAACCTGCTCCTGCGAGCCTGACGGATCTTTTGCCGCCTGGCCGGCAGGCTCATTGATCCAGCGTTCTTTTGCAGCGATAGCTGAAGGATTGGCTTCGGGGTTGCCATGGATGGCCGATGCTATAGAAATAAAAATTAGGAGGCTTTGTACCGCCATGATGCGTGCACTTTGGACTGCCAGTTCGGGTATGATTGCCCAACAGGCAAATATTGATAATCTGTCAAATAATTTGGCTAACGTAAATACTTCCGGGTTTAAAAAGAGCCGAATTGATTTTCAGGATCTGATGTATCAGACGGTCCGCCAGGCAGGCGCCAGTTCAGGGGCTGATACGCAGTTGCCGACCGGCCTGCAGGTCGGACTAGGCGTCCGGGAGGCTGCCATTCAGAAGATGTATACCATGGGGAATCTGGAATCTACCGGAAATTCCCTGGACGTGGCCATTCAGGGGGACGGCTTTTTTCAGGTCAACATGCCGGACGGCACGCTGTCCTACACCCGTGACGGTTCATTTAAAAAAGACAGTCAGGGTCGGTTGACCACCTCGGAAGGATATCTGGTAGAACCACAGATTACTATTCCGGAAAATGCTACCGACATTACGATTGCCACCGATGGAACAGTATCGGTAAAGGTTTCCGGTCAAACGGCGCCGCAGGAGCTGGGACAGCTTCAGATTGCCCGGTTCATTAATCCTGCAGGGCTGGAGAGCCTTGGCGGTAACTTATTAAAGCAGACTGAGGCTTCCGGTGATCCGGTGGTTACTGTTCCCGGCGAAGAAGGTTCAGGCACGCTAATTCAAAAATATCTTGAAATGTCCAATGTTCAGGTCGTGGAAGAGATGGTTAATATGATTGTGGCGCAGCGGGCCTATGAAATGAATTCCAAGGCTGTGACCACTTCGGATGAAATGCTACAGACGGCAGCCAATCTGAAACGCTAGGTGAAAGCTATGTTGCAAAAGCTTGGGTGCTTATTGTTGTTGTTGGCTGTTGGCGTACAGTACGGTTTTGCCGCCGGTACCGATCAAATTGTGCCGGTCGCAGCACTGCCGGGACTGGGCCAGACTGCCTCTTACATCAGGCCGGCAGCCTACCGCGATGTAACGGGGTATGATACAGGCGAGCGACAGGTTATTCGTGCCAATGACGTGCTGCAGTCGGCTTTGCAGCTTGTCCGGCAGCGGGCAGGCGTTCCGGCGGAAGATAACCGATTAATGATTACGCCGCTTAATCTGCCTGCCGATATCGAACTGCCGCCGGGGACGGCTGATTATTACATAGAATTGCCTTACGGTGTTCGGTTTAATTTTCCGACCGTAGTGTATGCGGTGGTTACGTTGAACGGCCAGGCTTATACCAAGGTCAGTCTGAGCCTGGATGTCCGCCTGTTCCAGGATGTGGTGGTAGCGGCGAGAAGTCTGGCGGCTAATGAACTTATCGCACCGGACAGCATTAAATACGAGCGCATGGATATCGGGCGCCTGTCGCAAGGTTACATGACCAATCTGGTTGACGTGGCCGGGATGCAGGCACGCCGGACAATTTCACCGGGAACGCCGCTTAACAAGTACATGCTTGCCCAACCTGAAGTAATAAAACGGGGAGCTATGGTATCTATTCTGGTAAGAATGGGCGACATGGAAGTAATGGCTACCGGGGAAGCTATGCAGAACGGCAGTGTAGGAGATATTATCAGGGTTCGCAATGTCAATTCCAAGAAAGTTGTTACAGCGCAGGTGCTGGACGGAACCTCGGTGTTGATTTCCTTATACCGGTGATGTCAATGCATTGAATAAAGTGAGGTGACCTGCTGATGAAAATAAACCGGATGCAAATCACAGTGATACTTATGGTCGGGTTCTTTTTTTCCGCTATATCGGTTCAAACCGCAGTGCGTGCCGAATCCTTATGGGCAGAGGGCAGACAGTCCTCATCCCTTTATAGTGACCGTAAGGCGGCGGTTGTCGGCGATATTCTAACCATTGTAATCAACGAAAACTCCAGTGCCAGCCGCAGCGGTAACGCCAGCAACTCCAAGACCAGCAGTACCAATATGAGTGCCGGTGTAGGACTGTTTACCTTTTTAAATGATGCCAGTGCGGGCAATTCCGATTCGTTCCAGTCTAAAGGCTCCATTAGCAATACGAATAAAGTGACGGGGAAAATTACGGTACAGGTGATTGAAGTCCAGCCTAATGGAAATCTGGTTATTTCCGGCACGCAAAAAATCAAGCAGAACGGTGAAGAACAGAGTATTACCATTTCCGGCATTGTCCGACCTGATGACATTGCCGCCGATAATACCATTTCCTCCAATCTGGTTGCTAATGCCCAGCTATATGTCGATGGCAAAGGCCCTATTGCCGGAAAGCAACGCCAAGGGATTATTACTCAGCTTTTCAATATCTTATTCTAACCCTGCGGCAATTCATGAACTGTTTGCCGCGCCGGAAAGGATTAACGTATGCGCAAATTGTTATGTGCTTTTATGATTGCCCTGCTTGTATCGGCCGGTGCTTTACCGGTTATGGCGGAGACGATGGGGGCTGTCACTCGGATCAAAGATGTCGCTAAAGTGCAGGGCGTGCGGGCGAATCAACTGTTAGGTTACGGTTTGGTGGTAGGCTTGGCCGGTACTGGCGATTCCTCCACCAAGAGTATCGAAACCATGCAATCTATTGCCAGTATGCTGAAGACCTTTGGCGTGGCAGTTTCTTCATCCCAGATGCAGTCGAAAAATGTGGCGGCAGTAATGGTAACCGCCCAACTGCCGGCCTTTGCTAAGCCGGGGGATACGATTGATGTGACGGTTTCTTCTATGGGAGATGCCAAAAATCTGCAGGGGGGAACTTTGCTGCAGACGCCGCTCCGGGCGGCTAATGGCCAGGTCTATGCGGTGGGGCAGGGACCTGTTTCGACTGGCGGGTTTGCAGCCAGCAGCGGTGGCAGCAGTCAGCAAAAAAACTTTCCCACCGTGGGCAATATGCCGAATGGCGCCATTGTAGAAAAGGATGTTCCCATGCAGTTTAGCAATAATGGAACAGTTACCTTGTCTTTGGCTCAACCGGACTTTACCACGGCAACCAGAATCGGCGATGCGATTAATTATCGTTTTGGGGCCATTGCGACGGCCCGCGATCCCGGTACAGTTGTGATTGCCGTACCGGCGGAGTACCAGGGTAATGGGTTGGTTGGTTTTGTTGCATCTCTGGAAGAACTATCCATTGTTCCTGATAATGTGGCTAAAATTGTGATTAATGAACGGACGGGAACCATTGTCATGGGAGCTAATGTGGCGATTGATTCGGTTGCCGTGACCCAGGGCGGGTTAAGCATCAAAATTAGCAAGAGCACCGATGTGTCGCAGCCGCCGCCGCTTTCCGGGGGAACTACCGCGACAACGACCAACACGAATGTGAGTGTGGAAGAGGACAAAGGCAATACCATCCTTTTGCCTTCTACCGCTAATGTAGGTGACGTGGTAAATGCGCTGAATGCGGTAGGGGCAACGCCGCGGGATGTCATCTCCATCCTGCAGGCAATTAAAGCTGCCGGAGCGTTGCATGCCGATCTGCAACTCATATGAATTTTCGTACTCTTAGACTTTGGATAATAAAGGTGAGGCTATGAACATAGGCGCTATCGGCGGTGTAGACAGAACCGTCAATCAAAGTAAGTATCTTCAGGCTAACGGGAATACCGATTTTGCTGAAAAGCTGAGCCAGGCTACTCAGAATATCAGTGACACGGAAGACCAGACCAAGCTCAAGCAAGCTTGCCGGGACATGGAGGCCGTGTTTCTGAACTTTATGATGAGCAAGATGCGGGATACTGTGCCGAAAGACGGGCTAATCAAACAAAGCAATGCCGAATCCATCATGACATCCATGCTGGACGGCGAACTGACCAAAAATATGGCTCAAGCCGGTGGGATTGGTTTGGCTGACATGTTATACCATCAGTTAAGCCAAACCATAAATACTGGGAAGAACAAAAGCCAGACGCCTTGATGGCGGCTGGTTTTCTTCTTATACGGCTTGCGCGGTTTAATAGGGAGGAATTTATGAATAGACTATATAAGCTACCGCTTGTTTTGCTCATTTTAGTCCAGCTTTTCACACCGATCACCATAGGCTTTGCCGCTGCTGCGACAGCTCCGGCTCAGGCCCAGACAGCCAATGCTGTTCCAGCGATCGAACTGCAAAAGATCAGGGTGAGTCAATCGCCGGAAAAGGTACGGATTGTGCTTGACGTAAGTGCTTTGCCAGAGTACTCGGTAAATCTGCTGGAAGACAAGGCGCCGCAAAATAAAGACACTTCTGCTGCTCATATTACTGTTACGCTGCCCAAGACGATAAATAAGGGAGTTATACCGGCACTGCCTGCGCAGGACCCGGTATTTAAAAGTTTGCGGATCAGCGAAGCCAAGGAAGGGATTACAGCAGTTATTGATTTAAAAACGACGGCTGTTTACAATGTATTTACCTTAAAAAATCCCAACCGGATTGTTATCGATATTGTAAAAAAATACGAACATAAAATAAAACGGGAAATCGCTCCGGGGCTAACCTATACCGCATTACTCCGTGGTACTGCCGAAGGCCCGCTGGCGGCCCATATTTTAGACCTTGATCCCAAGGCAGGCTGGAAACTGCAGCCCTTGCTGTCCAATCAGAAAACAGTAGGTCTCGAAAAATTATCATCGTTAATGCAACAGGCAAAAGGTGCGGCTGCCGCGGTAAATGCCACTTATTTTAGCCTGGACGGGACAACGCTGGGTGTCATGCAACTGCAGGACACCATTGTTGCCAGTATGGATATTACGCGTACCGCTTTGGGCATATTGCCTGACGGCAGTGCCATAATCGACGATGCGCTGTATCAGGGGAGTGTCGAATTGCCGGACGGTCAAAAAGTTACGATTACCGGTGTGAACGAAGAACGGGGGGCCGATGCGCTGATTCTGTATAATTCTTATTATGACACGGCGACTGATACCAATCCGTTTGGCAACGAATATGTTGTGGTAGGAAATAAAATAACGGCAATCAATACCAATAATTCGGTTATACCGCAAGACGGCTTTGTCTTATCCGCCCATGGCAAGTCGCAGCAGGCGTTGGGGAAATTGCAGGTAGGCGATACCGTGAAGGTAACCCAAAGCCTGGGGGATCAATGGAGTAAAGCCGTTGCGGTCATTGGCGCGGGACCGAGACTTGTAAAAAATAACAGTATTTACTTAACCACCAAGCTGGAGGAGTTTGGGTCTGATGTGGCTGCCGGCCGGGCGCCGCGCACGGCTGTGGGTATTACCAAGGAGGGACATATCCTGCTAGTGGTCGTGGATGGGCGGCAAAAACACAGCATAGGGCTTACTTTACTGGATACAGCCCTCTTAATGCAGGAACTGGGAAGCATCCAGGCCATGAATCTGGATGGCGGCGGTTCCAGTGAAATGATTGTTCAGAAGGAAATTGTCAATAAACCCTCCGATGGTCATGAGCGTTCTATAGGAACCGCATTGGCTGTTGTTTCGACGAATCTTGCCAATTGACCATAATGCTGTATAATGAAAGTAACAGTATAGCCTGCTCGAACCTTACAGCAGATATCGGTGAGCCGAGTTTCTCTGGTCAAGGCTAAGGCAGTGCCGTAGCGCTATAACGGCGCACATGCTGTAGAGAAGGAATTTGACAGCGAAAAATGCATAGGGAATAGATAAAGTAAGGAGGGATTTGTATGCTTCGCAAAAGAAATATTTTGCTGGTGACGGCGGTTCTTTTGATTGCTTTTGCTGCCTGGGTATCGGCAGCCAATCACTTGGTGGATCAAAGAAGTGTCTTATCGGGCAAGGTAGTGGCCAGTCATTTGGCCGTGCCCGGTACCTCTGTCCGTGAAGGGGAGGTATTGGTCGTTGTAGATTCCATAACAGGTCCCGTGCCGGCCGTGCGGTCTACTGCTGATGGAATTGTCCGGGAAGTATTGGTTTCGGCCGGAGATGCTGTGCAGGCAGGTGAAGTTCTGGTGCGGCTGGAGCCAGTCACCAAGTAAAAGGGAAGGATGATCTTTTTGATAACCATATGGAAGCGTTGCTTAACTATTGTAGCGATTTTTGTACTGCTGCCGCTGACCGCGGCACAGGCTTATCCTTCCATCCTGCCGTTAGATGAAGTAAAACCGGGTATGAAAGGCATCGCCAAAACGGTAGTGTCCGGCACTGCCATTGAAGAATTTAATGTGGAAGTACTTAATGTGATGAAGAATCCCGGCGCCGGCGATTTGATTCTGGTGCGCACTTCTGGTGCGGTCATTGATCAAACCGGCGGCATTGTCCAGGGAATGAGCGGCAGTCCGGTCTATATTGACGGCAAGCTGGTCGGCGCCATTGCCTATGGCTGGCCGCTGAGTGACCATACCGTCGGTATGGTTACGCCGATTGCCGACATGTTAAAATTATGGGATCTGGGAACAAGTGGGAAACCTTCTGTTGGCAGCGGAATTGCCGGAGAAAAGCAGAACCTGCTGCCGGCGGCTACGCCGCTGATGGTGTCCGGACTGAGTGATCATGCCATGACCATGCTGCAGGATAAATTAAGTCCCTATAAGTTGTTTCCCTATGCCGTAGGCAGTCAACCGGAAACAGAAGGTCAGGCTGCTGCGCTGGAACCAGGCAGTGCTGTAGGCATCGAGCTGGTCCGTGGCGATGTCAGCGTGGGGGCCATTGGCACAGTAACGTATACTGAAGGTAATAAAGTGCTGGCTTTTGGTCATCCCTTCCTGCAGCGGGGCAAGGCTTCCTATTTGCTGACCGATGCCACCATTTATACGGTAGTGAATGGTCTGGAAAGTGGTTTTAAAGTCGGTTCTACCGGCGATTTGCTCGGTATGGTGACGCAAGACCGCAAGGCCGGGATTGCCGGAATCGTGGGGCAATATCCCTCGGTTATACCGATGCGGATTACCGTTACCGATACCGATGTGAACAAAATACAGGACGATGCGGTGCAGGTTGTGCAAAACGAAGAACTGGCGCCCATTCTCTCGGCTACCACGGCCTACAGCGTTATGGAAAAGGCGATGGACCGCATTGGAGCCGGTTCAGCTAAAGTGAGCTTTGAAATTTCGGCACGAAATATGCCCGGTGAAACACTGCGGCGCGAAAATATGTTCTATAGTCCGGTGAATATCGGCGAGATGGCTGTCAGCGAATTTTTTGAAGCGCTTAATTTGCTAATGACCAATCCGTATAATCCGGTAGATATTATGGACGTCAAGATGCAGGTGACGGTCAATCAGGAACGTCAGACCGCATCCATTGTAGATGCGCAGGCAAAAGTTGCGGCGGCCAAGCCGGGAGAAACCGTGCCGATCCAGGTCAAGCTGAAACCGTACCGCAGTGAGCCGGTAAGTATTACAGTGAACTATACGGTACCCAAGGAACAGGCGGCCGGACCGTTGTTGCTGGAAGTCCGGGGTGGCGGTATGATTCCGCTAACCCAGTTGCTGTTAAAAAAGCAGGGACTGGATGTGGAACTGAAAAACTTAAAAGCTAAGGCTAAAAACATGACCTTTGCCGATTCTATTAATGAATTTACTTCCCGTGACCGTAATAATGCCATTGTCGTTGAAGTTCTCGATACCGGTGTTATGCCCCAGGGAATGGCTGATTCGGGAAAAGCAGGCTCCGATGACAAGGCGGGACTTTTCCCGGTGGAAGAAAGCACGGAGAACTCGGCTGGCGCCAGCGGGACATTGAAAGGAGCTTTGACGTCCGGTACTGCGGAAACCGTCAAACCTAAGACCTGTACAACCACCGACTATATTATAGACAACGATGCACAGGTACTGATTAATGTAGTGACTGATCATAAAAGCAAATAAACTGAAGGCACCTTCCTGAGGGAAGGTGCCTTTTTTTGCTTATTTGGCTGAAAACAGGCATATAATGCTAAAGCGGGAGGCGGAAAACCGGCAGGGATGTGTCGGACCGGTAGCGAATAATAATAAAATCATTTAAATTTGTTGTCTGTATCATGTATTGTTGTAAATTGTAAATGGACAGTTTATTTTGCTATGGGGGATAGGAGCATGCTGTTTTTAGAAAGTATTGGGCGCGGTGTTATCAATGGAATGGAAAGTGTGGGAAAGCTGGTCCTTTTATTGATAGAGGCCATGTATCACGTTCGCAGCCGTCCCAAGTCAACGCAGGTATTTCAGCAAATGTCCCATTTAGGAGTAGACTCTCTGCCTATCGTTTTATTGACTATCCTATTTACCGGGATGGTCATGACGCTGCAAAGCGCCAATGAATTCATCAAATATGGCGCCCAATCCTCGGTCGGCGGTGTAGTGGCTATAGCGATCGGACGGGAATTGGCGCCTGTGCTGACCGGTGTGGTTTTGGCTGGACGGGTTGGTGCGGCCATTACGGCTGAGATCGGTTCAATGAAAGTTACCGAACAAATTGATGCCTTGCGGGTCATGGCCGTTAATCCGGTAGCCTATCTGGTGGTGCCCCGCATACTTGCCTGTATTGTCATGACCCCGGTGTTGGTTGTCTTTGCTGATGTAATTGGCACAATCGGCGGCTATCTGGTGGCTACTTTATATTCGGGTATCGGTTCTTTTACCTATCTGCATTCGATCAAGGTTTTCGCCGTGGTAAACGATGTGACCGGCGGTTTGGTCAAAGCTGTTGTTTTTGGCGTGATTATCGCCCTTATCGGCTGTTACAAGGGGCTCACGACTGATCCGGGGGCTGAAGGGGTAGGCCGGGCAACAACATCTTCGGTGGTGACTTCAATTATTTTAATCTTTATCAGCAATTATTTTTTATCTTTAATATTATTCCGGTAGGTTTAACCCTTCCGGGTGAAAGGTGAGAACATGATACAGTTGTCGGCAGTAAATATGAATATTCATGGTAATCATATCTTGCAGGATATCAACCTGTCGGTTGCAGCCGGTGAAACCATGGTCATTATTGGCCCGAGCGGTTCCGGTAAAAGTACGTTGCTACGGCTTATTGTCGGCTTATTGAAACCCACCTCGGGTGAGATTTGGGTAAAGGATAAGGAAATTTCACGGCTTTCCGAGGATGAACTAAACCAGTTGCGGCTGAACATGGGAATGGTTTTTCAATACTCGGCGCTGTTTGACTCAATGACGGTCGGTGAAAACGTTGCTTTCGGTTTACGGGAGCATACCAAGCTTTCTGAGGAGGAAATCAGTAAAGTTGTCCGGCGAAAATTAAGGATGGTGGGACTGTTCGGCAAGGAAAAGGTCATGCCCAACGAGCTTTCCGGCGGTATGAAAAAAAGAGTCAGTCTGGCCAGGGCCATTGCGGTAAATCCGGAAATTATTCTTTATGACGAACCAACCGCCGGACTGGATCCGATCATGTCGGAGAAAATTGACCGTCTGATCTCCAGTACCAAACGGATTATGGGAGTTACTTCGGTCGTTGTAACCCACCACATGACAAGTGCCTTTAATATTGCCGACCGTATTGCCATGATTTATGGCGGCCGGATTATTGAGGTAGGAACGGTGGCGGAAATCAAGCAGTCGGCCAATCCGGTTGTGCAGCAGTTTATTTACGGTTTAAAAGCGCGCGGTGCCAGCAGTAAAAGGAGGTTCGAAGCATGAGATTAAGTACGGAGGGGCGCGTCGGTGCCGTTACGCTAGTGGGGCTGGCCTTACTGGCCTATATGATTATTCATTTGGGAAACTTTACTTTCCGGGAAGACGGCTATCCGCTACAGGCTGTGTTTGGTCAGGTCAGCGGGCTGAAGCAAGGCAATATTGTTCGGTACGCCGGTGTGGAAGTCGGCTCCGTCAAGGGTATTCAGGTCAATCCGGATGGCGTGCTGGTCCAAATGCTGATTCATTCCGGCGTAGCTATACCGGAAGGTTCCAGCTTCGTCATCGGGACAGACGGTTTGCTGGGAGAGAAGTTTATTGAAATTTATCCCGCCAGCCAGGCCACCGGTTTTTTGGCGCCTAACGCCGTGGTCCGGGGGCAAGACCCTCAAGGGCTGGAACATCTGATTGCCACTGCCGATAAGGTTCTGCTTGATGTACAGAAACTGGTACAGTCCTTGAATGATGTGTTTGGCGATGAAAAAGTAAAAGCCTCGTTTAAGGATACCGTCATAAATGCGAAAGAAATAACGGCTAATTTAAATGCACTGACGGCCACCTTGGCCCGAATGGCAGCACACAATGAGGGGAATGTGGACGTGATTGCGGGAAATCTGCGCGATGTATCAGGCAATTTAAGTGCCGTCACGGCAAGAGTGGATAAGCTGATTGCCGGTGTGGACAATAACGGACAGACGGCAGCCGATTTAAGAGAAACGCTGGCCAATATTAAGAGTACCAGCAATCGAATAGAAAAAATGGCCGCTTCTCTGGAGGGAGTGGTCACCGATCCGCAGACAGGTGAAAATCTGCGGCAAACCTTGAAGAATACCAGGGAAGCCAGTGAAAAGGCTAATAAAATGCTGGGCAAAATGAATTCCCTGAGCGCCGAAACCAATTTTGAAATGCTCTATAGTCCGGATTCGGAGAAATATCAAAGCAATGCGGATATCAAAATCAATACGTCACCCAATCAATTTGCCGTGGTAGGTGTCCATGGCATTGGGGATGGCAATAAGGGGAATCTGCAAGTCGGTACAGGCGATGATCGTTTTGATAGCCGTCTGGGAATTGTGGAAGGAAAACCCGGCGCCGGCATCGATGCGAAACTGGGCAATCAAATGCGGTTTTCCGTTGATGTGTATGATCCCAATGACGTGCGGGTTAAGCTCAGAACTGAATATCAGTTAAATCCCGACACGTTTCTGGTTGGGCAGACGGAAAACGCCAATAAAACGCCTGACCGCAGCACCTATTTTGGTGTCAAACATACCTTCTGACAGTCTGGCCGATGCAGTAGATAGCTCTGTCCGGTAAAATGGGAATAGAGGGTGACGATATGGATTTTATTTTCAGACGGCGCAGCATTAGACGCTATACCAAGCAAGACGTGAGTGAGAAACAGATTCACTTGCTGGTACAGGCTGCGATGAATGCGCCTTCGGCGGATAATCAGCAACTCTGGCAATTTATTGTGATTAATGACCGGGAGCGATTGCGGCAAATACCGGTTGAGGAGCCTTACTCGCAAATCTTTACCGAAGCGCCAGTGGCAATTTTGGTCTGCGGCGATCAGCGGCTGGAAAAACTGCCCGGTACCTGGATACAGGATTGCTCGGCTGCCGTGGAGAACATATTATTGGCGGCTACCGGACTGGGATTGGGCAGTGTCTGGCTGAATGTTCATCCCCATGCTGAACGGATCAATGCTTTTCAGCAGCTTTTCCGGCTGCCACCGGAAGTTTTGCCGCTGGCTATTCTTCCAATCGGATATCCTCTTGAGGAAAAAGAACCGGTCTGCCGTTTCATTGCCTCAAGGGTTCATTATAATCAGTGGTAATTGATAGTTGGCACCATAGCCAGCCAACCTTTAGAACGGGAAGGGATTATATGTGTAAAGTTCGGTTAGCCGCTCTGCGGGACTGGTTCCTGACTTATGTCCGGTCTTACTATAATGAGGATCCGGATATTCAACTGCATATGAAACAAAAAGAAGACCATACGCTGCGGGTAACGGCGTACTGCCGGCAATTGGCGGAGCACTTGGGTTTTTCCCCGCGAGATGCCATGCTGGCGGAATTGATTGGTTTGTTCCATGATGTGGGCCGTTTTCAGCAATATACCTTGTACCGGACCTTTGATGACCGCCTGTCTGTAAATCACGCGCAGCTTGGGTTGCGGGAAATTGCCGGTTTAGAACAATTGGCGGCTGTCTTGGGCGATGACCGAGAAGTGTTTGAAATCGCTATTTTATACCACAATGCCATTCGCCTCCCTGGGGGGTTGAGCAAACGGCAGGAATTGTTTTGCAAGCTCATTCGTGACGCCGATAAGCTGGATATTTATTATGTGTTGGCCCCTTATCTGGAGCCGCCTACGCCGGCAGGGTACAGTTCATGTTTTATCGAGGATTTGCTCTCCGGCAAGCAGTCCGACTTTGCCAATCTCAAGACACCGGACGACCGTAAACTGGTAAGGCTGAACTGGATATACGATGTAAACTTTAGCTGGACCTTGCAAAGAATTAAAGAGCGCGGCTATGTGGAAGATATTTTGTCCTATTTGCCGCAGAATTCTGATATTGCTGCCGTTAGGGGAAAATTAAAAGCTTATATGCAAGCTAAAACCGAAAATATCTGAGCAAAAATTAGCCGGATCTTATGATCCGGCTAATTTTTATAGAAATAAAACTGTTCGAGTGTATGAACTCAGTTTGCCGGGAAATGAGAGGCGCCATTGCTGTTTAGCTTTCCGGCAGAGCCGTTACGTTAGGGAAAAAATTGATAATATAGCAAATTTCATTATCGGTGATTTCGATAAAGTATTTGTTATATAAAAAGATGAGATTTTCCTTAACTACCTGATAAATATCCCGGTTTAAGCGGATAAACTCTTCTTTGTTTAGATAGCTGACAGAACCTTTTCCCTTTTTTAAGCGACTGATCATAAACCCAAGGTGGAGGATCAAACCGATCAGGTTTTCGTCGCTGAACTTGATGGACAACTTTCCTTCCATCCGCTGAATCAGATGGACAATATCGTGATATAGTTCTTCACCGTCAAAGTTTTCAATGTTTTCTTTTAGGATCAGGCCCATTTTCAACAAGGCGGATTTGTTGTCAATGGCTTCCTGTAATTGATTCAGCACTTTCATGCTGATCACATCATACATATTGTATTGTTTAATGGCCAGATCAACGGAAAATGAGGAAACAATGAATAAAATTTCCCGCTTTTCCTGCAGTCTCAGCAACTGTTCCTTAAAAAACTTCTTATCGAGGCAATTTAGTGGGAGGATTTCAAACAGGTCTTTGTCGTAGCGTAAGTTGTTGTTCAAAAAGCTTTTAATGGCCACCGAGCCGCCCTCCCCGGTGAGGCAGGCGGTAATAATGGCGATTTTATGTTTGCTTTCCACCGGCAGGGAGGCTTTGTTGTTATCCATGTAGGAGTTCACGAGCAGCACGTCTTTGTAGATTTCACTTAACGAAAAGCCAAGCAGGGCTTTTCGGGTAGCTTCGATGACATGCAGTGTCGAGGTCAGCGGAAATACTTTCACCGGGACCTTGCATTCTTTTTCGATCACTTCGGCAAAAGTGGTCAGTGAGCCCATATCGACCAGGAGCAGATAGCCGCTGGTGCTAAAATTCTGTCTGACCACTTTGCGCAGTTCTTCCAAGACTACCGCCGGTTTTACTTCAATAGGGGAGTTGATGGCAATCACATAGTTTTCGCCCAGCAGTTCGTTGGCTACTTCAGCCATAGAGGTGGCTGTCGATTTGCCATGGGCAATAAGGATGATTTTTACTTTGTCGATATTTTGATGAGCCTGCTGCTCTTCGGGCAACAGAAAGATGGTAAGATAACCGGCCTCATCTTCCGGTATCGGGCGGTTTAGATATTCCTGAAGCAAGGCGGTAGCTTCCAGTGCGGCTTTAAATTCTTCCGGATACAGTTGCTTGATCTTTCCAAGCTGGGGATTGACAATATTTTTGTTGTTGGCGAGGCGGTTAATCAAGGTGTTAATGTGCAGGGCCAGTGCCGTATAGATGTTATGGGTGACATTCCTTTTTAGCGAGGTAACCATTTGGTATAGCATTTTATCAATCAGATCGAGTACGTCTTCACCTAAAATATTGAGCAGATTTTTTTTGTTGATTTCTTCCGAAATGCCGCTGATGTATTTCTCAAAATAGCGGGTAATGTCTTTTTCCAGAATGCTTTCAATCGCAATATCGGAGATACCCTTGGTTTTTAGCTTTTCCAGTTTTTGTTCAATCAGGTCGTAAATAGTCGTATTTTCCTCTGCTGTTTCCTGTGGTACATCAGTTGTACAGCCAAATTTGAAGTATTCAATATCTTCACTCACCAGTTTGTTCCATAAAATACGATGTTCTTTTTCCCTGTACAGTCCTTCTTTTATATGCATCGGCAGGCTGCGGCTGTTAATCCGCACATCTTCCTTGATATTGGTTAAAAACTCCGAATAAGACTTGGCGCAGACCAGTTGGATGTCATTTTTTAACTGGCCGATATTATTTGTGCAGTTATAGGACAAAAAAGCCCGCATGGTGTTGAGGGAAACATAAATATCCCGGTTTAAACGGATGCTTTCATGTTTGAAGAAGTATTTAATTAAAGACAGGCGTTCCTCCAGCGTTCTTTCTTTGAGTGAGGGAATGGTGATGATCATCGGCAGGCGTCGTGTAAAGGTTTTTAATAGGGCCGAGCTGGGATTTTCCGTAGTTGCCGAGATAATCAGCACATCGGCCGTTCTGGTTTCGTCATCGCCCATTCGCCGGAAATAGCCGGTATCCAAAAAGGTGAACAGCATTTCCTGACCTTCGGGCGGCAGACGATGCACTTCGTCCAGGAACAGGATACCGCCGTTTGCTTTTTCCAGCAGCCCGGTTTTATCTGTTTCCGCTCCGGTGTAGGTTCCTTTCTTTACGCCAAAGAGCTGAGCGGTCAAGAGCTGGGGATTATTCGTGTAATCGGCGCAGTTAAAGGTAATAAAGGGACAGTCTTTATCCTTTACGCCCATTTCAATGGCGTAATTGTGCATCAGACTGGCAAACATGGATTTGCCGACACCTGTCTCACCCAGCAATAAACTGTTCATCCCCTTGGGTGGATAGAGAATAGCGGCCTTTGCCTGCTCCAGCGGCTGGCGGAGGCTGATATTGTTTTTTAATAAGGCATCCAGCCTGGTTGCCTTGGCAGCAGGCTGCTTGTCCGTTACGAAGAAGCGGACCGGACGTCCGCCTGATTTACCAACTTTCCCTTCCTTGCAGAGTGCGTTCAATTCATGGCTGATATTGGCTCGGGTAATCGGCAAAATCTCGGCCAGGCTCTGAGCATCAATTCCTTCTCCTTCCGGCAAATCCAGCAGTGCTTGATAAATTATGTCTTTTCTTGTCATAGGACTTTCCTCCCGGCAACATGTAACTACCTGTATTATACAAGAGATGAGAAAAACAGACTATATAGTGTTTTAATCAAAAAATAAAACACTATATAGTCTGTGTTGAAACACTATGGATAGATTTACCGAATTGCCGCGGTGAAAGCCTGATAAATCTGCCTATTAGTGTTTTGGCATCATTATTGCAAGGATATAGAGACAAGAAAAAATTTTTTATTTATATAGTGCCCAGGGTGTGTTTTCAAACTAACGGCATGATCTACGGCGAGTTATTTTTGCGCCAGGTAATGGCCCTTATTAATTAATGAGGTATGGTATAAAAGGCACTGCTAGGGAACATGCTGGATAGTTTGAAAACAGACCCTAGGTCTATACAAATAAAGAAAGGAAAATGACATGACCATGAGGCAGAAAGAAGGAGGTAGTAGTTTATAGTGGATATAGAAGAGATAGTTATGAGTATTATTATTAATTCCGGCG
Organism: Propionispora hippei DSM 15287; assembly: GCF_900141835.1. Classification (NCBI taxonomy): domain Bacteria; kingdom Bacillati; phylum Bacillota; class Negativicutes; order Selenomonadales; family Sporomusaceae; genus Propionispora; species Propionispora hippei. Next base: position 125,767 of record NZ_FQZD01000005.1, read on the forward strand.
AAGCACGGGCCTTCGCCTACGAAGCTCTGCGCAAAGTGAGGAGCGGTGATTACCAGGAAGCTGAGATCAACGCCCTGTTGGATAAAGCGAATGATGCCATTGGCCAAGCCCATGAAACGCAAACTGCCATATTGCACAAAGAGGCCAGCGGTGAAAGTATTCTGGTTTCCATTCTATTCGTTCATGCGCAAGACCATCTGATGACCTCCATATCGGAAAAAAATCTGATTATCGAAATGATTGAAATGACCAAAATGATTCATACGCTGGCGGATAAGCTGACTAAAGGAGGAAATGACCATGATTAAAATTGCCTTATTTTGCAATGCCGGAATGTCTACCAGCATGCTTGTTGCCAAAATGAGAAAGGCGGCAGAGGAAAGCGGGCAGGAAATATCAATAGACGCCTACCCGGAGGCTCAGTTATCCAGGCATTTGGATGGCTTGGATGTGGTACTTCTTGGGCCGCAGATTAAATTTGCCCTGGCTAAAATCAAGGCGTTGTGTGAACCTAAAGGGATTCCGGTGGATGTGATCAATACGGCTGATTATGGCATGATGAATGGGAAAAAAGTTCTTAACCAGGCCCTAAGACTGCTGGGCAAGTAACGATATCTGTTGGAGTAAGGGAGTTGGAAAAATGCGGTTTCCCCATGATTTCTTTTTTGGTGCGGCATCGGCCGCTTATCAGGTGGAAGGGGCCTGGAATGAAGACGGAAAGGGCGTATCCAACTGGGATGTTTTTTCTAAAATTCCCGGCAAGACTTTTGAAGGCACCAATGGCGACATTGCCGTTGATCATTATCACCGGTATAAGGAAGATATCCGGCTCATGGCCGAAATGGGACTGGAATCCTATCGTTTCTCCGTCGCCTGGACGCGGATCATTCCTGACGGTGACGGCGAAATCAATTCTCAGGGGCTGGCCTTTTATAACGCCTTAATTGATGAATGTCTGCATTACGGCATTGTTCCTTTTGTGACACTGTATCACTGGGATTTGCCGCAAGTCCTGGAGGAAGCAGGAGGCTGGACCAATAAAAGAACGGTCGATGCCTTTTGCAAGTATGCGACAACTTGCTTTAAGGCTTTTGGTGACCGGGTAAAGCACTGGATAACCTTTAACGAGACTATTGTTTTTTGCTCGCTGGGCTATTTGGACGGTGCCCATCCGCCGGGAATCAGCCATAATCCCCGGCTGTACTTTCAAGCGACCCATAACGTTTTTGTGGCCCACGCCCGGGCGGTGCAAGAGTATAAGAAGCTCAGACAGTACGGCGAAATCGGCATTACCCATGTGTTTTCGCCCGCTTTTCCGGCGGACGGCCAACTGGAGAATGCACAGGCGGCCGATCACGCCAATCAGTATTCACTAGCCTGGTTTTATGATCCGATTCTTAAAGGTGCCTATCCGGACTATGTTGTCGGTCAGTTAAAAGAGCGGGGCTGGACACCGGACTGGACAGCCGAAGAACTGACAGTTTTAAAATGGGCAGCTCCAAAAAATGATTTTATCGGACTTAACTATTATCAGCCGCAAAGAGTTATTAAGAATAACCCTGAAGAAGAAGCCGGGCCGGCATCGCACAAAGTCATTGCCGGAGCACCGGGAAAAGTATCTTTTGACAGAGTATATAAAACAGTCAGCCTGGAGGATAAAAAGTACACCAAATGGGGTTGGGAAATATCGCCGGAGGGACTGTTGGAAGGCCTTAGAATGCTGCGCGGTGCTTATGGCGATATAAAGCTATACATCACGGAAAACGGGCTGGGTGACCAGGATCCGGTTGAGAATGGACAAATTCTTGATGCAGACCGGGTGGAATACATTCGGGAGCACCTAAAAGCGGTGAAACAGGGCTTGCGGGAAGGGCTTCATATTAAAGGCTATTATGCCTGGTCAGCCATTGATCTCTTAAGTTGGCTCAATGGTTTTAAGAAGCAATACGGGTTTATTTACGTGGATCAACAGAACAATTTGGCCAGAAAAAAGAAACTGTCTTTTGATTGGTATAAACAGGTGATTGCCAACAGGGGAGGTGAGCTATGAGCCCAGATTGCTAGGATAGTACGCTACCAATAAAATGAGGAGGTTTGACAATGGAGAGTTTTGTGGAAAAGTTTGAAAAAATGACCCCGGTAATTTTAAAATTTGCCAATGCCAAAGCAGTGGTTGCCATGAAGGACGGGTTGATGAACATTATACCGCTAACCCTGATTGGTTCGATATTTTTGCTGCTGGCTTTCATCCCGCTGCCTGGCTGGAATGACTGGATGGCCGGTCTGTTCGGCGCAAACTGGCAGGAGCCATTATTTCAGGTAGTTGGCGCAACCTTTGACATCCTTGCTTTGGTGGGTATTTTCGGTATTGCCTATAACTATGCTAAAAACGAGGAGTGTGAACCTGTTTCGGCGGGAATACTGGCCCTGGTGTCTTTCCTGATTGTTACGGCCTCATCGGTTACCGCTAAGAGCGGTGAAGTGGTTGGCGGTGTCATTCCCAAAGCCTGGACCGGTGGGAAAGGTATGATTGCGGCGATTTTGATTGGCCTGGCCGTTGCGTATATATACACCTGGTTTATCAAACGGCGGATTACGATCAAATTGCCGGAAGGAGTTCCCCAGGGGGTAGCCAATGCGTTTTCGGCATTGATCCCGGGAGCGGTTGTTATCACGTTGTCCTTTTTAGTCTATATTCTCTTTAAGAGTGTGGCGGGAAAGACGTTCATTGAAGTAATTTATCAGATTCTGCAGACACCGCTGCAAGGGTTAACCGGTTCTTTGTTTGGGGCAATTGTCATACCGTTTTTTATTTCCTTCTTCTGGTGGTTTGGTATTCATGGACCGGCAGTGGTTATGAATGGGGTTATGGCACCCATTGTGCTGGCCAATTCTCTGGCCAATCAGGATATCGTCAATGCCGGCGGCAAGCTGATTGCCGGACAAAATGCCCATATTGTCACGCAGCAGTTTGTTGACCAGTTTATTACTTTTGGCGGTTCCGGTATGACGCTGGGATTAGTCCTGGCTATGATCTTTCTGGCGAAGTCGAAACAAATGAAGCAGTTGGGAAAGCTGTCCATTCTTCCGGGTATTTTTAATATAAATGAACCGGTGATCTTCGGTTTCCCCATTGTATTCAATCCGTTAATGCTGATACCATTCATTCTGGTGCCCACGTTGTCCGGTATTATTACCTATTTTGCCATTGCTTCAGGCTTTATCGCGCCCTTTACTGCAGTACAGGTTCCCTGGACTACACCGCCGATCATCTCGGGCTTTATTATCGGCGGCTGGCAGGCCGCGCTGCTGCAGGCCCTGCTGATTTGTATGGCAGCCGTTGTTTATCTGCCGTTTTTAAGGGTGCAGGACAAGCAGCACGTACAGGAAGAGCAGCAGGAAGAACAGGCAATAAAGTCCGGGTCGGGAATTAGTTTATAATGTGGCAGACCTTGGCAAAGTAACGGATCAGCCACGGCAGGGACTTACTAAGCGTCAACAGGAACATACGTTAGCGAGCTTCCCGGTCCGTGTCATGATAAGGGCGAAACAGGCCGGAGGCTGAATTTCTGAGAAAACATAGGAAACTCAGGAATGAAACATAGGCGGTTTGCCCCAAAAAAATAAAATTTAAGGGGAGAGAGAGAATGAAGAAAAAAACACTGGCAATTTTATCTCTGATTGTGGCCATGGGGTTTGGCGAAACTGTTTGGGCCGCACCGGCCAATCCGTTTGATGATGTACCGAAAACCCATTGGTCTTACACGGCGGTGGAAAAACTGGTGCATGACGGGGTGGTAGCCGGCTATGATGACAATACTTTTAAAGGGGACCGGCCCTTAAGCCGCTATGAGATGGCTGTTATTGTAGGCAAGGCTATTTCAAAGTCGGATAAAGCTGATGCCGAAAACAAAGCGCTGATTCAAAAGCTGTCCCAGGAATATTACCGCGAGCTGGATAACATGGGAGTCCAACTGGCAGAGGTAAAAGAAAAAGTCGATAAAGTTACCCTTAGCGGCTTTATGCGGGCCAAATATGACAGTGATACGGTGGGTGGAAAAACAAGCCCTGTCAATGGAAATGGCAATAAGCATTTCTACATGGACTTTGAGGGAACCATGAAAGCCAATGAAAATTGGGATGTCCACTTCCAGAGTGAAACAAACGAAACGTACAGCACCAACCGGTCCTGGGGGGAGAATGACGGAACCTTCCAGCGGATTTGGGCTACCGGCTCGGTCGGAGCGGTGGACGTAACCTTCGGTAAAAAGTGGTGGGGTTATGGCTCCAATGTAGCCTGGGGGCACTCCGGCAGCGGTATCCAGTTTGATTATGCCGCACCGCAGTATAAAGTCAGCGTGTTTAACTTTAAACCCACCCAGCTTGACGGGGACGGCAATGCTATCAATCTAACTAATGCCGGTAACACTTCGCTGTATGGCATGAACATAAACGCCGATTTGTCCAAAGTAGTCAATGCCAATTTGCTGGTCGGCGGCAATAAAGCAACCGGTGACGGCACAAAAAGTGACGGTTCACTCAATCCGGATACGGGGATTACCCACTGGGGTGAAGTGGATCTGAGCGCCAAGCTGATGAAGAATGTAAAGGTAACCGGTACTTATGCCCGGACCAACGCGGATAATTACAATTCCAGCCAGGAGTTCCGGATGGATTACAAGGGCATGGACCTTAAACAGCCCGGCTCGTTCGACGTATATCTCCGGTTGTTAAAATTCCAGAAATTTGGCGACCCCTCGCATGATGATGAATGGAGTTCCTTGCCGTCGGACATGAAAGGCTGGGTACTCGGGGTTGACTATGCGCTTGGAAAGGACATCCAATGGGCAACCCTTTACGGTAACCAGAAGTTAAATATTTCCGGTACAGATTCAAAACTGGCCAAAGATAGCTCCAGAAAATTAATCCGTACGCAAGTTGACATCCATTTCTAGTTATCAACTTACCCAGGAAATATTCGCAGCTCCCGTGTATTCGCAGTACACGGGAGCTTCTTTCATCTATAACAAGGAAACCTCTTTTCATGTAGTCATGCAGAGGGGTCATATGTTGGTTCTAAAATACATTGCTATTGATCTGATTATAGCACGGGAAATAGGCAAACGTACAGAAAAACGACCGTTTACAAGTAAATAGCGGAAACGGCGACTTGTAGCTTACTCTTAATCAAACAGTGGCTGCTTATCCGGGACGGCCAGAAACTGAAACAGCGTCTTAATTTGCGCTTCCGTATTGCGGTCAACCGACAACTCCGGCAATTGATCTGGTGGAAAGAAGTTAACATCGCTCGTTTCCATACCTGGTGTCAGCTCGCCGCCAAGAATCTCGCACAGGATAAACAGTTTGTATATATAATGGATATCCGGTGGATGGGCGTGACGCTTTTTATCAAAGACAGCCAGCAGTTTTACCGCTCTGACTTGCAATCCCGATTCTTCCCGGACTTCCTTGACCACTACTTCGCTCGGGCTTAGCCCGACATCGGCCCAGCCGCCCGGCAACGACCAGCGGCCGTCAATCGTTTCGCGGACCATTAGTATCTGTCCGTCCTTAAAAATGACGCCGCGAACATCGACCTTCGGCGTGGCATAGCCTTTTTCATTGACGAAAATGTCCTGTATTTGGGTAACCGGTTTTGCCGTTAAGTCGGCCAGCATTTTCTCACTTATTTCCTTTAGTTCCTGGAAACGTTCCAGATCATATTTATTTTCCGAATAGGTCAGCCCATTCTGGGCAATCGATTGCAAACGCTGTATATAAGAAAGCCAATGCTCCATAGCTGCTAGTCTCCTTTACTAAATAGCACGATATATAAAATGCCTGAGGTGAACAAAGCACCGATACGTCTTTATTGTACAAAAATTTCCCGATTCCGTCCATAAAAAAACAGCTATTGCTAGAGCAATAACTGTTTTTTATACTAAAATTGCCGGAAACTTATTCACCGGGGCTGATTGCACCGACCGGGCAGACGGAAGCGCAGGAACCGCAGTCAATACAGTTCTCGTCGATTATGTATTGGGCATCTCCTTCGGAAATGGCGCCAACCGGGCAGACGGAAGCACAAGCTCCACATTTAATACATTCGCTGTTGATAGAAAACATGGTATCACCTCCTTTGGCAGCTTCTTGTATTTCATTTATTATAAGAAAAGAGACAGACCAAGGCTGTGATGTAAATCACACCAGCCGGTCCAGGCTGCCGGCCCGGTTTTACCGGAAAAAGGCAACCGTCATAAGTATATAGTTCGAAATCTTTTATTAAAATCCTTTTTTTCGTATGTTTGTCTGGGAAAATGATTGCTATATGACCCTCAGTCCCGGCAGTTGTGCCGGAAAAACAAGCGCAGTAAATAAGCGGTAAGGCTGCCGGCACTTCTATATTCTTAGCGGTACCAACTGAATACATGCATGTAATGAATACGGTTTTTAGAACAAAAAAAAGAAGCACTGATGACTCAGGCGTCAGTGCTTCTTTTTAGCCATAATGGCAGCTATTTAGGACAAAAGGCTCCGCTTAAGCATCTCCTGTTCCGTACTGATTAGCCGGATGCAGAGTGTGAGAAGTTCCATGGCCTGCTTTAATTCCGGCAAAGGGGGCAGGGTGGGGGCCAGACGGATGTTTTTATCCTCCGGGTCCCGGCCGTAGGGATAAGTTGAACCGGCGGCCGTCAATACGACCCCGGCCTCTGCCGCTTTGGCCACTACCTTTTTAGCGCAGCCGGGCAAGGTATTTAAACTGATGAAGTAGCCGCCGAACGGTTGGCTCCAACTGGCCAGTCCGGAATCTTTCAGTGTCCGGTCGAGCAGGGACAGCACGGCGTCAAATTTAGGCTTGATGATGGCAGCATGTTTGCGCATTTGCGTTTCAATACCTGTCAGATCCTTAAAAAAGCGAATATGCCGCAGTTGATTTAGCTTATCGGGTCCAATAGTTTGCTGTAGCATCTGTTTTTTCAGCCAGGTAATATTTGTCTTGCTGGCGCCTACCATGGCAATACCGGCACCGGGGAAGCTAACCTTGGAAGTGGAACTGAACATAAAGGCACGGTCCGGATGACCGGCCTGCTTACAGGCAGTGAGCAAATTTAATAAACGATCCGGCGTTTCCGTCAGATGATGAACAGTGTAAGCGTTATCCCAAAAAATGCAAAAATCCGGGGCTTTGGCCGGCATAGCCGCCAGACGGTTTACGACCGTGTCGGAATAGGTAATGCCGGTTGGATTGCTGTACTTGGGCACGCACCAAATACCCTTAATAGCGGCGTCTTGCGCCACCAGCTTTTCTATCTGGTCCATATCCGGACCCTCCGGTGTGTACCGGACAGGTATCATCTCAATCCCCAGGTATTCACAAATGCCGAAGTGACGGTCATAGCCGGGACTGGGACAGAGAAACTTTACCGAAGGAAGTGCTTTCCAGGGTTCTGGGCTGCTGGGAATACCGTGCAGCAAGGCACGGACAATCAAATCATGCATGAGCGCCAGACTGGAGTTACCGTGAACAATAATTTCATCTGAGCTTACCTCTAAGATCTGGGCACACAGTTCTTTTGCTTCCGGGATACCGTCGACCCCACCGTAGTTGCGGCAGTCAACGCCATCGGCCGATCTATAGTCGGTCCGGTCAAGGCAATCCAGCAGCCCCAGCGACAGGTCGAGCTGTTCGCTGCAGGGTTTGCCACGGGACATGTCCAGTTTAAGTTTTTTTGCTTTAAATTCATCATATTGGCGGGACAATGCGGCATACTGCTGCTGCAGGCCTGAATCAGCCATTGTTTCCAATTCAGTCATTTTTACATCGCGCTCCTTTTTATTCTTCTTCATTATACGCGACTAACTTAAACTCAGGCAACAGGTACAGCTAAAAAATCTCATGTATCTTGTATTCTGCACACAAAGGGGGCATTATGTAAAATCCCCACCTGTGGTCGATGTTTTTTTCTGGCCGGCCAGCAAAAGAATGCTGCATACAACCAGTAAACTTCCCAGCCACTGCTGGTAAGTCATTGCTTCGCCCAAAAACAATACGGCCAGCAGCAGCGCAGTGAGGGGAAGCAGGCCGGAAAGTGCCGCGGTGGTATAAGCATCACAGTATTTTACTCCCTCATAGAAGCAGACAAAGGACAAAGCGGTTATAACCAGTCCATACCAGAGCAAGGCGCCCCATTCTTGCCAGCCGATGGACCATAGCGCTTCAAGCGAGTTTTCCCATAACGCCGGGATTAGGCAGAGCATGCCGGCGGCAACAGCGACCAGCATAGTTTGAACGAGCGGATGGAATGGCAATTGAGCTGATTCATCTATTCTTCTTTGTTTGCGGGAAATAACGTTAAAGACCGATTCACAGGCGGCTGCCCCCAGCACGAAAAGATTACCGGTCAGGTGCTGCCAGACCCGGGCTGCATTTGTCAGGTGATGGTTCTGCAATAAAATAATTCCCGTTACCGTACAAAAAATGCCCAGCACCGTTTTAGCCGATAGTGGCTCGCGGAGGAAAAACCAGGCCAGTAATGCGGTGATGGCCGGTGCGGCTCCTGTCAGGATTCCTGCTTCTGCCGTGCTGGTCAAAGGAAGACCGGTAAGTAAAAGGATGCGGAACAAAAAGATGCCAAACAGAGCCTGGCAAAAGAGGGCTGTCCAGTCTGGTTTTTGCAAACGGCGGATTGTATGGAGGGTTTTGGCCGCGAAAAAGGGAAATAAACAAAGCAGCATGAGGCTTAGACCGGCTATTGTTATGGCAAAGCTATCCAATGCTTTGGTAAGACTGCGGCCGGTGACAACCGAAGTGCCGGCCAGGGAAAAAGCCAGCATTAGATAGATATGTCCTTTATGGAGTTTCATTGGCATTCCTCACTTTTTATTAAATCATTGTTTGCAGGGAAATAATTTTTGTTATGTTATAATGATAATGAAATGACGGCAGTGGAGTAAGAGCCAGTTGACGGGCAAAGCGAACGGGCCAGTTGGTGAGGGGTTATATGTGGAAAATACAGTGGCAGGATAAAAAAGAATTAAGTTTGGCGCGGCAGATATTTCTTTCCTTGCGGGAACGTATCCTCGCAGGCCAATTGGCGGCAGGGGAAAGGATGCCTTCAACACGGGAACTGGCCGGCAGTTTGGGTGTTTCGCGCAATACTGTCTGTGAAGCCTATGATATGTTGTTGGCTGAGGGCTTTACCGTCAGCCGGCAAGGAGCTCCGACCCGGATTGCCCGGGATGTTTGCCTGGACTATAGATCGGCCGGTGTGGCGACTGCACCGGTGAAGCCGGAAGCAGACCGTCTGTTGTGGGACTTTGCAACAGGGCGGCCGGATGTAACTTTATTTCCCTGGAAGCTCTGGAGCAAAATGCTGGGGGAAGCCGCCTGTCAATTATCGCCCGGACAATGGGGGTATAGCAGCCCAAAGGGATACGAGCTGCTGTGCGGGGAGATTGCCCGCTGGCTGTTGCGCAGCAGAGGGATGCTGGTAGAACCGGCCGACGTTTTTATTACGGCCGGCGCGACGCAGGCTTTCTATCTGCTGGCTGGTTTGCTGCACAAGACTGGGGCGCCTTTTGTGCTGGAGAGTCCATCTCATCCGGCTATGTATACGGTTATTACCGATCGGGGGTATCCGGTTCAATGGCTGGAGGTGGATGAGCAGGGCGCAATGATTGATACGCTGACGGAAAGCGCTGTTTCGGCCGTATATGTAACGCCGTCACATCAGTTTCCCTTGGGCGGCATTTTACCGGCCGGCCGCCGTGCCGCCCTGATTCGACTGGCCCGGGATAATGATTTTTATATTATTGAAGATGATTACGACGGAGAGTTTCGTTATGCCGGTCCGGCAATCAGTCCGCTATATTCTTTGGATGCTTCTCACGTGATTTATGTCGGGACCTTCAGCAAAACACTGTTTCCGGCGTTAAGGCTGGGGTTTGTCATACTGCCGAAACCATTACAGGAAAAATGGCGGCACTATCGAAAATATATGGATGTGCAAAATCCTGTGCTGGAGCAGGCCGCCCTGACGGCGTTCCTTCGCACCAGGGCCATGGATAAACATATCCGCCGGATGCGGCGATGCTACGGGGAAAAACGGAGCTGTTTTTTGCAGGCCGTTCAAAAACATTTCGCAGATTCGGTCTGCCCCTGGGGTGATGCGTCGGGATTGCATGTGGCGCTTCAGTTTCCGGGAGCAGAGTTTGGTGAGCGATTTGTGGAGGAAAGTCGTGCCGCCGGACTGGGTATCCGACCGGTGAACCGGCTGTGTCCTTCACTGCATAAACAGCACCGGGATAAGCTGCTTCTGGGGTACGGTCATTTGAATGCCGGGAAAATTCAGGAGGGCATGAGTGTTTTGCGCCGATTAATGGAAAGAGGAGACTATGGTTATGTCACAAGAGGAAGCTAATTCACAGGGAAACAGAAGAACTGTTCCAGAGAATTTGAATAGAGTAGGGTTAGCTGAAGCGCGGCAGCTTCTGCGGACCTATTACGGTTATACCGATTTCCGGCCGGGTCAGGCGGAAATTATCGGCAGTCTGCTGCAACGGCAGGATACGGTGGCCATTATGCCGACAGGAGCAGGCAAGTCCCTTTGCTTCCAAATTCCGGCCTTGCTGTTGCCGGGAATTACCCTGGTCATATCGCCGTTAATTTCGTTAATGAAGGATCAGGTGGATACGCTCTCGTCACTCGGTATTTCCGCCGCCTTTATCAATAGCTCGTTAACGGCTGCCGAAGTGGAAGCAAGAATAGCGGCCGCACAAGCTGGTAAATACAAGCTGCTATACGTCGCGCCGGAACGGTTGGAATCCGATTTATTTCAACAGGCGGTTCAGCGGTTGGATGTTTCACTGGTAGCCGTTGACGAGGCTCATTGTGTTTCCCAGTGGGGGCATGATTTCCGGCCAAGCTATCGCTTTATCCGCACCTTCATTACCCGCCTGAAAAAGCGGCCGGTCATCGGCGCTTTTACGGCGACCGCCACCGATCAGGTGCGGCAGGATATTATTGGACTGATGGGACTTAGCCGGCCTATATTATATTTTAGCGGTTTTGACCGCCCCAATTTATCATTTTCGGTGCTCAGGGGTGAAAACAAGCAAAACTTCATTTTGAAGTATTTGGCCAACAATGAAGGCCGGTCGGGAATTATTTATGCGGCGACCCGCAATGAAGTGGACAACCTATATGAACTGCTTATTGCCCAAGGCTATCAGGCCGGCCGGTATCATGCCGGTTTGACGGATGAGGAGCGGAAGCAGAGTCAGGAGCGGTTTATCCGTGACGATATTCGCATTATGGTGGCAACCAATGCCTTTGGCATGGGCATCGACAAACCGGATGTACGCTATGTTATTCATTTTAATATGCCAAAGAATATGGAGTCCTACTATCAGGAGGCCGGCCGGGCCGGCCGGGATGGTGAGCCGGCCGAGTGTTTGCTGCTTTTCGGCCCTCAAGACCCGTTGCTGCAAAAATTCCTCATTGATCAGTCGGTCGCGGAGGAAGAGCGAAAGAGCAGTGAGTTTGGCAAACTGCAGGCCATGGTTGATTATTGCCACACACCTGCCTGCCTTCGCAGCTATATTCTGTCATACTTCGGCGATACCGCCGCGCAGTTGGAATGCGGTAACTGCGGCAATTGCAACAATGATGAAGAATTAACCAATATTACGGTCGAAGCGCAGAAAATATTTTCCTGCGTCCTGCGGGTCAAGGAACGGTACGGCATTGCTTTTATCGCCGATGTACTGAAGGGTGCGAAAAATCAAAAGGTATTACAACAAAACTGCCATACCCTTTCGGTGTATGGTATTATGAAGGATCGTTCGCTGCAGAGTATTAAGGATTTGATTAATCGGCTGGTTGCCACTGAATATCTGGCCTTGACAGAGAGCCAGTATCCGGTGGTGCGCATGACCGGCAAAGGGGTGGCGGTGCTGCAGAAGAAGGAAGAGGTCTGGCAGAAGGTGCCACGGCAGCGTCAGCGTCAGGAAACGGACAACTCTCTGTTTGCCCTGTTGCGCAAGCTGCGTAAGGACATTGCCGATCGGGCTCAGGTTCCCCCCTATGTTATTTTCGCCGATACTACTTTAAGAGAAATGAGTGAAACCTATCCCCTGGATGCTGCGGCGCTGCGGGCAGTTAAGGGAGTGGGCGAGACAAAGCTGGCGCGGTATGGCGAGGAATTTCTGCAGGTCATCCGGGAATACGTCGCCGAGCATCGGCCGGTCGTGCCTGAGGCTGTACCTGTTGCCTTTGATGCGGATGAGGAGCAGGATAAAGATAAAGCGAATGAGGAACGTCCCAGCCATGAAGTGACGCTGCAGTTATATCGGGAAGGGCTTGCGCCGGAGGAGATTGCCCGGCAGCGTGACCTGAAGCTTATCACTGTTCAGGAGCATCTGTTCCGCTGCAGTCAGGAAGGGCATGTACTGGATTGGTCGCGTCTGATACCTCAGGAACAGGAAGCCTTGATTTTGGAAAAAATCGGGGAATTAGGGGCGGGAAAGCTAAAACCGTTGAAGGAAGCCCTGCCGGAGAATATTGAATACGGGACCATCAAGGCGGTAATCTATAAATATAAACAGGCGTAAGTAAGACGCCCCCAGGCTGTTGAATAGCAACAGCCTGGGGGCGTTCGTTATAGCCTTCCGGCTAGGGCTTTTACGGGGACTTAGCCGTGTTGATTCTGCCGGAAATATGCGGCAGACAGGTTAATATTCCAGCAGTGCTTGCGTTTCCAGCCAGGTACGGACGCCGGCGATTACTTTTTTGGCGGCCGGCGATATGGCGGTAAGTGAGGGGGCGGCAATGCCGATGGTACGAAAATGAGGTTTTTCCAGTTCCAGCGTATGCAGGCCATCGGCCAGGCGGAACAGTACCATTTCCGGCAATATGCTGATGCCTAGGCCGCTTTGCACCATGGCGATAATCGTCCGGTCTTCGGCTACCTCAAATTTGACTTTAGGAACAATTTTGTTTTTTTGCAGCAGCCGCCGGACATCATCGTCTTTGCCCCAGGCCGGCATAATAAACGGTTCGTTTTTTATTTCGGCAAAGGTAATGAAGGGCTTTTTACCCAGCGGGTGACCGAGCGGGAGAATGCAGAGCATCCGGTCACGGTTCAGCGGCATGATTTCGAAGGCTTTGGAGGAAGGTGCGGAAATAAAGCCAAAATCCACCGAACCGTTGGCAATCCAGCGATCAATGTCGTCGTAATCGCCTTCCAGCAGTTTTAATTCGATAGAAGGATGCTGACGTTGAAATTCCTGCAGGATGGGAGGGAGCCACTGAGTGGAAACACTGGCGAATGATCCAATCCGCACCGTGCCGGTTTCCAGGCCGTTAATTGCGGCTACTTCCTGTTTCAGCCGTTCATTCGCCTGCAAAATATCCCGGACATACCGCAGCAGCCGTTCGCCGTTGCTGGTTAGCCGGATACCCGCACGATCCCGGATGAGCAGTAAAAAACCAAACTCCGCCTCCAGGCTGGCGATGGCGTGGCTGACGCCGGACTGGGTCAGATTGAGCGCTTCCGCTGTTTTGGTAAGACTGCCAAGTTCTACTGTATTCAGAAACACTTGGTATTTGGTAATCGACATAACGGTCACCTCATTATTTTTTTTCATTTATCATATTATAAAGATTCTCTTTTCTAATGATAAGTATATACGTATACTAGGAAATAGGCAATCTTTGCTAGCTAAAAGAATGTGGGGAAATGTCGATATGACTGCACAGCGAAAAGCGGATCTGTTACTGGTGCTGGTAACTTTATGTTGGGGATCATCCTATTTGTTTATGAAGCTGGGATTAGCTTCTTTACAGGAATTTAATCTGATCGGGCTGCGTTTTGGCATCGCTTTCGTGGTGGCGGCGGTAATCTTTAACCGCCGGCTGCGCAATCTGGACCGTAAAGTTCTTAAGGCCTCGCTATTTTTGGGGTCGTTGTTGTTTGCCTGCTTTGTGGCAATTGTATTTGGCGTAAAACATACAACTACCGCTAATGCCGGTTTCTTAATCAGCCTATCAGTTATTTTCGTACCGGTTTTTTCGGCGGTACTGTTGAAAAAAGCGCCACAGCGCAAGGTATGGTGCGGAGCGCTGGCGGCATTAACCGGCATCGGTCTGCTTACGCTGCAGAGCCGGTTGAGCATCAATGCCGGTGACGGCTGGTGTATTGCCGGCGCGGCCTTGTATGGGGCTTATATTATTGTGACAGGCATATTGACTCAAAAGGTGGATTCGATTACGCTGGGCGTATTGCAGCTTGGCGTTGCCGGCGGCTGGGGATTTGCCGTATCGGCTTTAACCGAGACACCCAAGCTGCCGGCAACACTGGAGAACTGGCTGTTTGTGCTTGGTCTGAGCCTGTTATGCAGCGCTTTTGGCTTTATTGGTCAGACGGCGGCCCAACGGTATACAACAGCCGCTCACACAGGATTGATTTTCTCGCTGGAGCCGATTTTTGCCGCCCTCTTTGCTTTTCTGTTTACCGGTGAGACATTGACGCTGCAGGGCTATTTTGGTGCCACCGTGGTTCTGGCTGGCGTGGTAAGCGTGGAACTGGACAGCAGTATGCTCAAAAATCTACTGTCGACCTCCCTGCATGCTGCAAGAAAATATTGACCGGTTAGACTATGTCATAAATAAACAATGCGTTGCTTCGCAAGCTATGGCGAAGCAACGCATTGTTTATTTTTATATTTTTATTTATAACAAATCGACAAAATTTTTTCGTTTACCGGAAAGAGCTGTTAGGGCTTTTGCTGTTAAAGACTGGTAGTTAGCAAATCAACCGCCGTCATGGCCATGGCCTTAGCGCCTACCAGCAGGCGTTCCTGCGCGTAGGGAGAGCCTGCTGCCAGGGCAAATTCCGGAGTATGGGCGGTTAATGGGCTGCCGATGACAATATCGGGATGAATGGTGGGCACGGCGTGGCTCACATTGCCTACATCGGTGGAGCCATCGGCATCCTGTGACTTAAGGCGCGTGACTGGTTCACCGAGCAGCATCATGTTGTTCTGGTATAGCTGCAGTAGTTTGGGATGATTGAGCAGTTCTTTAAACAGCGGTTCATAGTGACAGGTTTCTACTGCCGTACCGGTTGCCAGGGCCACTCCCTGGGCAAGGCGCTGTACGGCCGGCAGGATAGTGGTTTCCAGATAGTACGAAGACAAGGCGCGGACGGTAAATTTGGCTTCCGCTTCAGCCGGGACGATATTGGGAGCGACACCGCCTTTGGTAATCATGCCGGCGATGATATTCTCCTGGGTAAAGGTATGCCGGAGCTGCTGCAAGCCCTGATAAAACATGACCAGCGCATCAAGAGCATTACTGCCTTTATCGGTCTTGCTGGCTACGTGGGCCGACCGGCCGCGGAAGGTCACCTGCAGTGGATGAGAGGCATAGGAAGTACCGCCCAGATTGTTGGCATCTCCCGGGTGAACAATCAGCGCGGCTGTCAGTTCGTCAAAAACACCGTCATTTGCCATACTGACTTTGGCACCGCTGGTTTCTTCGGCTGGGCAGCCGATTAAACAGGAAACGGCTTGGTTACCGGCTACTTCGGCAAAAGCTGCCGCCGCGCCCCAACTCATGGCGGCGATTAAATTGTGACCACAGGCATGCCCCAAACCCGGCAGGGCGTCATACTCAGCTAAAAAAGCTATTTTAGGGCCGGAATGTCCTTTTTTGGCGATGAAAGCCGTCTCATAGCCGCTAATTGCTTGTTGAACGGTAAAATTTCTCTGCCGGGCAGCCTCCATCAGGCGTTGAGCTGCCTGATGCTCCTGGCCGCCAAGCTCCGGATTCTGATGCAGAAAGAGGCTGATGGCCTCCAATTCCGGCCGCATGGCATCAATGATGGCGATAACCTGTCTTTTTTTGGCGTGTGTATCCATTGGGCACCTCCATTTCAGGGGTTTGATGAAAGTTCTGGGAGACCGCGGGTTTAGTGAGCCTGCCGGAAAAAGACCCGTCAGGATGTGCAGTGTGAATTAATCGCGGTTCGCTAATCTATTGTTGCTGTCTCGGTAACAGCAAAGCTGTTTGCGGCAGAGTCCAGCTCTGCCGCAATACCGAAAGGCAGCGTTGCTTTTTCGCTGGTATGGCCGAAGTAGAAGCGGGACAGTACCGGAACCGGCAGTTGTCCCAGCCGTTCTTGTAGTACCTCTTCGGTCGTAAAGCCGGGAGTATCGTCGGCGTCATCGCAGTCGGCGCACATGTCGAACACAATGCCTGCTGCCGCTTGCAGCTTGCCGGCCAGCAAGAGCTGGGTCAGCATCCGGTCAAGCCGGTAGGGAGCTTCGCCCACCTCTTCCAGGCAAAGAATTTTGCCGGCTGTATCCAGTTCGTAAGGGGTTCCCAGGGTGGAAACGATCAGGCTTAGGTTGCCGCCGGCCAGTATTCCCTGCGCTTTTCCCGCCGCAAGCCAGGAGGGGGAAGCGGTGCAGGCCGGATTTGAAAGCCGGCCCAGCGGTTGGTCATTCATAACGGCCCGGCTGAACCCGTTCCAGGTATAGTCGGGCATCTCATGGCCCATATCGGAGGCGACCATGGGACCGTGAAAGGTAACCAGCCCGCTGCGCTGGCCGATGGCGGTATGCAAAGCCGTTATATCGCTGTAGCCGACAAAAACCTTGGGATGGGTTCGAATTAGTTCATAGTCGAGCAAGTCTAAGAGGCGCATGGTGCCGTAGCCGCCACGCAGGCAGAGTATGCCGTCGATGTTGGGATCAGCAAACATGGCATGAATATCGGCGGCGCGCTCTCTGTCCGGACCGGATAAGAAGCCTGCCTTCTGGTCACAGGAATGACCCACCTGCAGGGAAAAACCTTTTGCGCGCAGCAATTCAAGGCCTGCTGCAGCCACCTGGGCATCGCCGGGGCTGGCCGGAGCGATGATACCAAGGGTGGCGCCGGGACGGAGACGCCGGGGTTTTATGCGAGAACTGACTTGCATACGTCGCTCACCTCGTTATGGCTGATTTAAGGAAGAGCCTGATCTAAGCAACAGGCTCCGGAAGTTATTTTTCAATATAAGCCGTTTTAAAGTCCGCCGGACCAAGGATGGACCAGAAATAACCCTTTACATAGGGTTTAGCCACATAGGGTTGTGTCGTATAATAGATGGGCATGATTACGGCATCGGCAAACAGCAGTTGTTCGGCATCGTGCATGGCCTTCATCCGGACGGATTGATCATTGGTTGACTGTGCCTGTTCAACCAGCCGGTTATAGACCGGATTGTGGTATTTGGCGTCATTGCCGGAATCTCTGAACACATCAATAAACGTCATGGGGTCGGCATAATCGCCTACCCAGGAAGCACGGGCAACCTGAAACTGACCCTGTGTCCGCGACTCCAGGAATACTTTGGACTCCTGGTTGGTCAGGCTTACCTCAACGCCTAAATTCTGTTTCCACATTTCCTGGATGGCTTCGGCAATGGCTTTATGGAGTTCGCTGGTATTATATAATATGGTAATCGGCGGCAGCCCCTTCCCGTCAGGATAACCGGCTTCGGCCAGCAGTTTTTTTGCCTGGTCGGTATTTTCCGTCACATAGTTGCCGCCTTCCTCGCGGAAGTCCTTCCCGGTGGCCGGATTGATCAATCCCGGTGCTACCCAGGCATAAGCCGGCCTTTTACCGCCTTTGATAACGTTCGTGACCAAGGCTTCCCGGTTGATAGCCAGGGAAAAGGCCTGCCGGACCTTGGGGTTATCGAAGGGCGGTTGCTTGGTATTAAATACATAGTAATAATCACCCAGATAGGGCGAGATGCTAAGTAAGCCTTCCTGCTTCAGCCGGTCATGCTCGCTGACCGGCGGTTCCACCATCATATCGACCTGGTTGTTTTCGACCATGGACAGGCGGGTTGCCTGGGAATCGCTGATGGGCCATTCCATTTTAGCCAGCTTGACGCTGGCGGCATCCCAGTAGGCATCGTTTTTGGCAAAATCAATTTGACCGTTATGTACCCAGTTGGTTACTTTAAACGGACCGTTGCCGACCAAGGTGGCCACATCGGTGGCCCAGGAATCGGGATGGGCGGTTACCGTTTCTTCATGGACCGGATAGAAGGCATGAAAGGCTACCAAGCTGAGAAAATAAGCAGTCGGTTTTTCCAGAGTCACTTCCAACGTATGGGCATCAACCGCTTTAACGCCCAGTTGGTCGGCAGACGCCTGTTTTCCATTATATGCCTCAGCCTGTTTGATGGGGAACAGCATATAAGCATTTTCCGAAGCAAAGTCGGGATTTAGTACCCGCTTCCAGGCAAAGACAAAGTTCTGGGCGGTGACCGGATCACCGTTTGACCATTTGGCATCGGTGCGTAAATGAAATACATAGGTCAGGCCGTCGGCCGAAACATCCCAGCTTTCGGCTACTCCTGGCACTGGCTGGTCCTTGGCGTCCAGACGGGTAAGGCCCTCAAAAATCTGGAGTTCGGCCAGTGATTCGGGAATGGCCGTAGACTTGCCGGGGTCCAGAGTGGCCGGTTCGGCTTCCAGCGCGTAGCGGAGCACCTGTTCGTTACTGGTAGTTTTGCCGCAGCCTGTGCTTAAGGCCGTCAACAAGATGGCCGCCAGCAAAAAGGTAAGTAGTTTTCTGAAAGACATGACAGTTCCTCCTCTGTTTTATATAACAATTGTCAGCAATTGGTCCTGGCGGAAGGTGTATGGCTGTACTCAAAAATCGCCCGGCCAATTTGCGCCACCAATTGCAGGCCCTGATAATTAGCCGGTAAGCCGGCAGTCATCACACTGATGAGATAAGGACCGCCGGCAGAAAACAAAATACCGGCGTCGTGCTCTACGCCGTCCAGCGTTCCTGTCTTGTGGGCGATGGCAATATCTTCGGGAAGATAAAAAGGGAGCTTATCGCGGATTTGCTGTCGTTTCAGGATATTCAGCATCAGCTTGCCGTATTCCGGCGGCAGCGTCGTCTGTTGGTACATGATTTCCAGCAGTTTGGCTATATCGGCGGCAGAGGTGTGGTTTTCCTGCCCGGCCCGGGCGGCGGCAAAATCCATCATCCGGCGGCGCAAGACGGTATTGGTAAGACCGAGCTGTTCAGCCGTGTTATTGACAGCAGCCAGACCAAGCCGATTTAGCAGCAGATTGGTGGCCGTGTTATCACTGATGACAATCATCAGTGTGACTAGCTCCTGGACTGTCAGGGCAATTCCCGGACGCAGCTCCTGCAAGATGCCGGCACCGCCCACCCGGACGGCTTCCGTTACCTCCAGGAGCTCCTCCAGGGCGAGCAGGCCCTGGGAAGCTTGGCGCATCACTTCATACATAATCGGCAGCTTGATCATGCTGGCAGCAGGAAATACCTGATCCGGGTTTAGCGCGAATTGGCGGCCGCTGGGAAGGTGCCTGACCAGCAGGGCCTGCTGGCAGGGACAGGTGGTTAGTATTTGTTGAATGGTTTGCTCCAATTGTTTCATCTATTGATCTCCTTTGGTTATATAAGTTGAATTAAGAATGGTTAGTTCAGCTTATATAGATGACAGGCGGTAAAGTGGCCTGCAATCAGCTCGGTGAGAACCGGTTCCTGTTGGCGGCATACCGGCATGGCATGCCGGCAGCGGGTGTGAAACCGGCAGCCTGGCGGTGGATTGACCGGACTGGGAATTTCGCCGGACAGCCGAAGCCGCTGCCCGGCTATTGAGGAAGCCAGCTTGGGTATGGCTGATAACAAGGCCTGGGTATAGGGGTGCTGGGGCCGTTTGTACAGCTCGCTGCTGGGCGCCAGTTCAACCAGCTTGCCCAGATACATGACGGCTATGCGGCTACTCATATGCTTGACCATAGCCAGATCGTGGGCAATAAAGAGATAAGTGAGACCCAGGTCGGCTTGCAGCCGCTCCAATAAATTGACGATTTGCGCCTGGATGGAAACATCCAGGGCCGAGATGGGTTCGTCACATACGATAAAGCCGGGGTTGACCGCCAAAGCGCGGGCAATTCCAACCCGTTGACGCTGGCCGCCGCTGAACTCGTGGGGATACCGGTTCCGGTAACCGGCCGCCAGGCCAACCAGGGACAACAGCTCATCAATTCGTTCGGATCGCGCTTTCCCGGCAGCCAAACCATGGATGTCCAACGGTTCACCAATGATATCGCCAATAGTCATCCGCGGATTGAGCGAAGCATAGGGGTCCTGAAAAACCATCTGCATGTCGCGGCGCAGCTCTTTTTCCGAAGTATAGGCCGCGATATCCCTGCCTTTAAATAAGACTTGACCTGCCGTTGGGCGGTATAGCTGAAGCAGTGTCCGTCCGGCCGTCGATTTGCCGCAGCCGCTTTCTCCAACCAAACCGAGGGTTTCACCCTTAGACAAGGTAAAACTTATACCGTCCACTGCTTTGACGTAAGCGGCTGGTCGCCCCAGCCAATCTCTCCGGGCAGTGAAGTATTTCTTTAGATGCCTTACTTCCAGTAGTATTTCCTGTTCCTGCATAAATTCAATCACTCCCTGTCCGGCTTGGGCGCAGCGGGATGCTGCAGCCAGCAAGCGAGGCTGTGTTTCGCATGAAGCTTTATGGTTTCCGGATAGTCTTCAGTGCAGATTTGCATGGCCTGGGGACAGCGGGGATGGAATGGACAGCCGGCCGAGGGCTGTAACAGATTGGGCGGCTGC
Source organism: Propionispora hippei DSM 15287 (assembly GCF_900141835.1). NCBI lineage: Bacteria > Bacillati > Bacillota > Negativicutes > Selenomonadales > Sporomusaceae > Propionispora > Propionispora hippei. The sequence continues at coordinate 146,438 of NZ_FQZD01000005.1, forward strand.
CCGTCGATGATGGCCAGCGGCTTTTTCTCATCGTTGTCCAGACGGGGAACCGCCGCTAACAGTCCTTTGGTATAAGGATGTTGAGGGTTGGCGAACAGCTCGGCCGTAGCTGCCGATTCAACGATCTTTCCGGCATACATAACATGGACCTGGCTGCATAGTTCGGCCACTGCGCCAAGGTCATGGGAAATAAAGAGAATCGCTGTGTTAAATTTGACTTGAAGCTCTCTGAGCAAATCCAGTATTTGGGCCTGCAAGGTCACATCCAGAGCTGTTGTCGGTTCGTCAGCCAGGAGCAAGCGGGGGTTGCAGGCGAGCGCCATTGCGATCATAGCCCGCTGCCGCATGCCGCCGCTAAACTGATGGGGATAGTTCCTGCTGCGTTCCCGCGCCGCAGGAATACCCACCACTTCCAGGAGTTCAACAACTCGTTCGGCGGCTTGCCGTTTACTCAGTTTTTGATGCAGTTCCAGGGATTCGGCAATTTGTCTTCCCACTGTGAGTACCGGATTCAGGGAGGTCATGGGGTCTTGAAAAATCATGCTGATTGTATTGCCGCGAATTTTTTCCAAGGCTGTTTCCGGCAATTGCAGCAAATCGGTGCCGGCAAAATCGATCTTGCCGGAGGCATAGCGTCCGGGCGGCCTGGTAATTAACTGCATGATGGCATGGGCCGTAACGCTTTTGCCGCAGCCTGATTCGCCGACCAGGCCGACGGCCTCGCCGGGCAGCATGGTTAAGGAAATACCGCGGACGGCCTGAACTTGGCCGGCATAAGTATCAAAAGCTACAGCCAAATTGTCAATAGTGAGCAGGGGTTGCATAAGAGGTCCCTCCTTAGGGGCTGTTTTCAAACTAACGGAATGAGCCATGGCGAGTGATTTTTGCGCCAGACAAGGCATACCCTAAAGGGCACGCGAAATTTTGCGAGAATAGTGGCTCCCTATTTCAAAAAAATTAACGAAGTATGGCACAAAAAGCGCCGGCAGGGAACGTTTCGGATAGTTTGAAACCATTCACTATCGCCTTACGCGGGGATCAAGAGCATCCCGCAGGCCATCGCCGAGAAAATTAAAGGCCAGCATGGTTAGGCAAATGGCCAGGGAAGGGAAAAGAAGCTGGAACGGATAGGAACGCAGGCTGGTAACCCCGTCGGAAGCCAACACGCCCCAGCTTGCCAGCGGGGCAGCTACACCAAGCCCGATGAAGCTTAAAAAGGCCTCTGTGAAGATAGCCTCCGGTATGGTCAGCGTCATGGTGATAACGATAGGCCCCAGGCTGTTGGGCAGCAGGTGGCGCAGCAAAATGCGCCAGTGGCCGGCGCCCAGCGAGCGGGCCGCCAATACGTAATCTTGTTCTTTTAGCTGCAGGATTTGCCCCCGGACAATACGGGCCATATTCAGCCAGTAGGCAATGCCGAGCGCAATGAAAATATTGGTCAGCCCCGGCTTTAAGATGACCATCAGCAAAATAACATACAATAAGACTGGAATCCCGTACAGCACGTCGACAATGTGCATCATGATCCGGTCGATCCGTCCGCCGAAAAAGCCGGCAATGCCGCCGTACAAAACCCCCAGGGTCAGATTGATTAGGCTGGCGACAAAACCGATGGCCAGAGAGATGCGGGCGCCATAGAGTACCCGGATAAACAGGTCCCGGCCTAGACTGTCGGTGCCGAACCAATGGGCGGCGCTGGGCGGCTGATTGACCGCCTGGAGGTTCTGGTCGGAATAGCTGAGACTGGAAAAGCAAGGACCCAGGACGGCCAGCAGCAGGATGACGATGATGGCATACAGTCCGGCCATGGCCAGCTTGTTTTCTTTCAATCGATGCCAGGCAGTCTGCTCAGGCACCGGCAGAAGCAGGGGTGGCTGCCGGTCACGGGATAACGGTTTAAATAAGTCACTGCTCATTGGCATGGCTATTCCTCTCCTTTTGTAGTCAACTGTATCCGCGGATTTAAGAGCGGATAGATAAGATCGACCAGCAGGTTGAACAGGATAACCAGGGCGCTGTAAAATACGGTGATACCCAGAATGACGGTGTAATCCCTGTTGTAAATACTGGTGACAAAATGCCGTCCCAGACCGGGAATAGCAAAGATATTTTCAATAACGAAACTGCCTGTGATAATGGAGGCGGCCATCGGTCCGAGATAAGTTACCACCGGAATCAAGGCGTTTTTCAACGCATGACGGAATAAGATGGCTGTTTGGGATAATCCTTTGGCTTTCGCTGTCTTAATATAGTCCTGGGCCAGTACTTCCAGCAGGCTCGACCGGGTGAGGCGGGCAATAAAGGCTGCCGGCTGACTGGCCAGTGCCAAAGCCGGTAAAATCATATGGGCCGGTCCGTTCCAGAGTGCTGCAGGCAGCCATTGCAGCTTAATGGCAAACAGGTAAATCAACAGGGTGGCAAAGACGAAACCGGGGACAGATACGCCCAGCGTCGCCAGCAACATAGTCAGGTAGTCCTGCCAACTATTTTGGCGCAACGCAGCCACGGCACCGGCCGGAATGCCGAAGAGAACGGCCAAGACAATACTAAGACTGCCCAATTGCAGAGAGATCGGAAAGCTTTCCTGAATGATGGCATTGACCGTACGTCCTTCGTATTTAAATGAAGGACCTAAATCAAATGAGGCCAAATGGACGACGTAATCCCGGTATTGCTGCCATAAGGGGTCGTTGAGACGATACCGCTCTTCAATATTTTTTTTCACCGTCGGCGAAAGGTTCTTTTCGCCGGTAAAAGGGCCGCCGGGGATGGAATGCATTAAAAGAAAGGTAATGGTTACAATGGCCAGCAGGACTACCAGGGAGCTGAGTAGACGATGTAGAATGTAACGCAGCAAAAACAAGTCACTCCTTTTCTAAAACGAAAGAGGTATACTCGCTGTATACCTCTTTCGTCCAACGGTATCGGATCTGTTGCCATATATGCTTTCAATAAAAGCCACCGGGTATGCGTCCGGCAGGCAGCAGAAAAAAGCGGTATTATAAGAATAAAAGGATATTCGTTGAAAAAAGGACAAAGTCCTGCTCCTTGGGTGGAATAATGGGTATATCCTGTAGAATCTTCGGCCTGAGAGTATGTTTACGTATCCACGTATTCTTCACAATAGGGTGTCTAGGACGCTGCTTTATGAACCTGCCGGTGCCGGCCGGCAGGGTGAGCGGATTTTTTGCCTGGCAGGGAAGTAAAGTCGCAGGAATACTTGGACTATTCCCGGTTTTTTGCTGACCTAGTCTGAAGGAAAGAACTGTCACGATGACAGTGTGCGTAAATTCGTGGTTCTTAAGTGAAATATTGTGCAATATTTGTTGTTGACGGCCGTAGCAAAAAGGGAATTTTCCGTAAGGGATAGAAAAGGGAGAAAGGAAATATGCAGTTATTCTTTTTATTCTTTCCCGAAAGGACTTTGTAATGAATTATATATTACTAACGGCTATCAGTTCGGCGGCCGGAACATTTTCTTTAAGTTTGGTATATGTATACCTGTATGTTTTATATAGAGAAAGACATATCGGACTGTGGGCGTTATCCTGGATTATTTTTTTGCTCCGGAATATTCTATTTGATTTTGGTGTGCTGCAGTGGAAGCACTCGCTGTGGGAATTTAACTTGTATCAATTGCTGTTTAACGCCAGCGGTATTGTATTTGTCTGGGGAATTTACCTGTTTAACAACAGGAAAATTCATAAGGGCTGGCTATATGGGGTGGTTTTATCGGTTGTGGCAACGGCTTTGCTGGCGCTGCTGCCTGTACCGCAGTTATATAAGCTTTTGCCCACCGCCTGGTATGGCGGCGTGGTGCTGCTGTGGATCGGCATATTCTTTTTGTTCCATATGGAAGGCTCCGGCTTTGGACAACAGGTTACCGGCTATGCGTTTTTCCTCTGGGGTTCGCTTACCCTGATCTTCCCCTTATTTCCGGGTTGGATGACTTGGATTGTGCCGTTGGCGGGGCTGCTTCGTGTCACTATTGCCGCAGGCACGATTATTGTGTATTTTGAAAAGACCAGGCAGGACTTAATTAATAAAGAATTGCCCTATCGCCTGTTCGCGGAAAATGCCGCCGATATTATTTACCGGTTTAAAGTAGGCCCGGTTCCTGTTTTTGAATATATCAGTCCTGCCGCTTTGACGGTTACAGGCTATGCTGTAGAGGAGTTTTACCGGGAGGGGAGTTTGTTCGGAACCTTGCTGCATCCGTTTGAACTGCCGCAGCAGCAAGAGGACACTGGACCGCGAATTTTTTCCATACAGCGCAAGGACGGGGTAGCTATCTGGGCCGAGCAGACAGTCACATATATTCGCGATAGTGAGGGAAAGGTCATGGCGGTGGAAGGGATTGTCCGTGATATTACGTCCCGCAGGAAGCTGGAGACTATTGCCGAACGGGCGGATAAAATGAATGTGGTTGGGCAGATGGCCGTCAGTGTAGCTCATGAAATTCGCAATCCTTTGACCACCGTCCGGGGCTATTTGCAGTTTATGGCCTATAAAAAAGGCGATAAGGCGCTGGAAAGCTGTTACGAAATTTTAATTGAAGAACTGGACAGAGCCAATGATATTATCAGTGAGTATTTGCTATTGGCGAAAGAAAAACGGGCTAAACTGCAGCATTGTTCTTTGAATAAAGTCATTCATGCTATTTACCCGTTGCTGGAAACGCTGGCTACCGTCGATAAAGCAGCCCTCCGCCTTCAATTAGCGCCGGTTCCCGAGGTATTGCTTGATGAGAACGAAATCAGACAATTGTTGCTTAATCTGGTCCGTAACGCTATTGAGGCCATGGCACACAGGGGAGGCCTGGTACAAATCCGTACTTATAGGGAAGCGGAGCAGGTGGTTTTGGCTGTCAGCGACGATGGTCCGGGTATACCGGCTCATTTGCTGGAACAACTGGGAACGCCGTTTCTGACCACCAAAGACACGGGAACAGGCTTAGGGTTATCCATTTGCTATCGTATTGTGCACCGCCACGGGGCTGTGATGAAGGTGAAAACAGACCCGGCAGGAACCGAATTCTTAATATATTTTAAATTGACCATTTAAAAAACTAACCGGTTTGAAGGTATCTAAACAGATGCTTCAAGCCGGTTTATTTTTTTCTCTTTTTCCGTTGTCGGCTGTGGGGCTTTCTCAGGCGCTTGCCTGGAGAAGGAAGGTGAGACGATGAAGCCGTGAAGGCTTTTGCAGTCTGTCAGCCAGCATGATAAGGAAAGGAGAAATGTAGTGTGGAAAAGAGTTGTCAAATTCTCGGCGAACCTCAGGCAATACAGCAAGGACAGGTGCAAATTGGTGTTGCCCGGACGGAGGAGGAAAAAAGTGATATTTATCGTTTCCGCTATCGTATTTATGTGGAGGAAATGGGTAAATTGCCCGCAATACAAGGCCGGGAGGCCTTGCTGTATGATGAACTGGATGAATGGGGCCTGCTCTTATATGCCCGGGCCGGCCACGAAATTGTCGGCACTATGCGGGTCAATATCGGCACAAGAGAACAGTTTTCACCAAGCTGGCAAACCATGTTAGCCTTGGAAAGATTCCAACGGTTTTACGGCAAGGAAAAACAGCCGCTTTTTTCCTATAGTTCAAAATTTATGATTGCTCCGCGTTACCGTAATTCGGCAATGTCCTATTTGCTGCCGTCCCGCGGCTATGAACTGGAATGCAGTCAGGGAGTCGAGTTTAGTTTTGGCTTATGTAATTTGTATTTGCTGCGCCTGTATGAGCAATTTGGCTTTCGGCGTTTTGGCGGGCATATTGAGGATGCTGAGTTCGGCCTGTTGTCGCCTTTCGTACTGTTGGTCAATGACATAGCCCATTTGAAGGCTGTTCGGTCTCCCTATTACCGGCTGGCGCGCAAGCGGGCCGCCGATACCGGCAGCAAGGATTGGTTTTATCATGAATTTACGGAAAATTCAGATATAATTAACAGCCAATTAATTACGGACGAAGGGCTATGGGAATACCTGACGGGTCGTCTGGATGACCGTCCGGAACAGATAATGACCCTGCTGCGGGGACTGTCGGCCAGGGAAGGGCAAAAACTGGTCGGCGCCTGCGGTGTGGTGGTGCGTTGTTCGGCCGGGGAAACCATCGTACGGCAAGGCAGCAGCAGTTATGATGTCAATGTGGTGATTACCGGTCAGGTACAGGCCCGGGATGGCTCCGTTGTTTACCCCGGTGAAGCTTTCGGTACGAACGGGCTGTTGGTTCATCCGCGGCAGGAAAGAGAAATCACCGCTAAAACCAATGCCGAAATATTAGTCCTATCCAGTTTGTCCTTTGCCAAATTTGCCCACAACGATCCGGCGACGGCACACCGGGTTATCATTAATTTGAGTCAAGGCAGCTAGGTAACCTAGAAATAACAAATGACCAGGAACTATGGTTCCTGGTCATTTGTTATTTGCAACGGTTGAGGATGGCGGTTTCTAAGCAAAGCATGGGGCCAGTCGATGATATTGTTTAAAAGATTAATAATGGTAGGGTCAAATAATTTTCGCTTGCCCTCCAGCAGCTTAAATAATGCTTCCTGAGGAGTACAACCGCCAATGATCAGATGGTCATAGTGATCAGCGATGGCAATAATTTTGGCAAACTCAATAATTTGATCCCTTTTCAAGCCTAAGGGGAATCCCTTTCCATCATAACGTTCATGATGCTGTAAGCAGGTCAGCGCCACAACCATGGGAATTTGTGCATTGCTGCGCATTTTAATGAATCCGTTCAGCGGATGTTGACGGTCGTCTTCCTTCAATACTCCTCCCATGCCGCAATCATGCAGAATACCGGCCATAGCGAGATATTCAAGATTAAGCATGTCGTAGTGGCAAATCATTCCAATATAAAGGGCGATGATAGTTACCCGCAGACTATGATTATATAATTTTTCATCTTGCGCATCCTGGTCCAAAAATTGTTGTACGTAAGGCTTTTCCAATACCGTGTAAATGATAGACTCAAATGTTTCGGCGCTTGATTGTAGTCTTAGCATATTTTGCTGGCGGATACCGTTTGTCAGGCGTTGGATGGTTAGCAGCGTTTGCTGCACTGGAAACTCAGGTCGTGGCGGAGGTGGCGGAGCAGGAGGCTCTTCGGCTTGGATTTCTACCTTTTGAATGTTAAAACGCTTAAGCCTGTTGATGCAGGATTGCGTCAATGTAACACCGGCACCGACCAGAATCACTCCCCGGACATCACAAATAGTTTGACTGCAAATCATGCCCGCCTCTAATTTATCAATATCAATTGCTTCCATGACATTATACCCCTATCTTTAATTCAGACTGAATGGAGTTGATCACAGAAAGAATCATTTCATTTTTCAATGGTTTGGTCAGTACGGCAAAGGCGCCGGCAGTCATGCACTCCTTATAGACGGCAGGTTGGCTGCCTAAAGCGCTTATTATAACAAGGACTGCTTTATTGTCTATTTCGGATATAATTTTCAGTAAGGCAATTCCGTCTGGCGGCGGCATAACGATACCTGTGAAAATGATATCCGGTTGAAACGAACGGTGCTTCTCCAGGGCTTCGATACCGTTGGCTGCTTCCGCATATTCACATGAAAGATGGGCTTCGATCATTTTTTTTAGGGAGTTGCGAAACAATCTGGAATCGTCTACAATCAATATCCGCGGCATACTATTGCCCCCCGTACAAAACATAAGTAGCGTACTAAAAACAGCATGTTAAAAGGCTTATTCGTGCTTCCGGGGAATTTTTCCTACAGTGGAGGTGCCTTTTAAGAAAACTTCTTAGGTAAAGTTGAATAATTTGGTGAAAGCCTTTCTTTAATTACAAGTCTATGTCCAACCCGACAGGGCAATGGTCGCTGCCCATGACTTCCGGATAGATGGTGGCTTCCTTAACCGCTTGCTTGAGCTTGCCGGAAACAAGAAAGTAATCAATGCGCCATCCGATATTGCGGGCCCGGGCATTCATCATATAGGACCACCAGGTGTAGGCATCCTGCTTGTCCGGATATAGATGGCGGAAGGAGTCGGTAAAGCCGGCTTCAAGCAAAAGCGTCATTTTGGCCCGCTCCTCATCGGTAAAACCGGCGTTTTTCCGGTTGGCTTTCGGATTTTTTATATCAATTTCCTTGTGAGCCACATTCATGTCGCCGCAGACAATCACCGGCTTGCTGCTGTCAAGTCGCATGAGATAGGCTTGGAAATCCTCTTCCCATTTCATCCGGTAGTCGAGTCTGGCTAAACCGCGTTGTGAGTTGGGCGTATATACGTTTACCAGATAGAACCTGTCAAATTCCAGGGTAAGTACCCGGCCTTCCTGGTCATGCTCTTCTATCTGTATGCCACGGGTACAGGCCAGCGGTGCAAGGCGCGTGAACACGGCTGTGCCGGAGTAACCTTTCTTTATTGCGCTGTTCCAGTACTGCTCATAGCCGGAAAGCTGCAAATCGATCTGTTCCGGCTGCAGCTTTGACTCTTGAATGCAGAAAATATCCGCGTCGGCAGTATTGAAAAAATCCATAAATCCTTTGGTCAGGCAAGCTCTTAGTCCATTTACGTTCCATGATAATAACTTCATAATTTTACCTCAATCAAAGATTTTGTGTTATTATAACAAACAAAATAAGGGTTGCCAAGTAAGAAAATGTTGCATTTTTCTTAAATTTGGCGTTTAATAAAGATATAAATGATAATAATTATCGTTTATATAAAATAACTTTTAATTGGGCATATAGATAAGTGCTGTATGGCAAATAGTACATATACATAAATGGAGAGAGGATGTGCTACTATGGAATATCGTATTGAAAAGGACTCAATGGGGGAGATCAAAGTACCGGCGGATAAGCTGTGGGGAGCGCAGACGCAGCGCAGCTTTGAGAATTTTCAAATCGGTACGGAAAAAATACCGGCAGAACTGGTGACGGTATTTGGCGTGCTTAAAAAGGCGGCAGCTTTAGTCAATCAGGAACTGGGGCTGTTGGATGATGTCCGGGCCGATGCCATTATCCGGGCTTGCGACGATCTGTTGGCGGATAAGCTGGCGGGAAATTTTCCGCTGGCCGTGTGGCAGACCGGCAGCGGCACACAGTTTAATATGAATATCAATGAAGTAGTGGCCCACCGGGCCGAACAAATTCTGGCGGAAGCGGGGGCCAACGTAAAGGTCCATCCCAACGACCATGTCAATCGCTCGCAAAGTTCCAACGATATTTTCCCCACGGCGCTCCATGTGGCAGGGCTTACCCTGGTCCGCAAGCAATTGTTGCCGGCACTGGACGGACTGATTGGGACGCTGGCGGCTAAAGCGGCGGAATTCAAGGATGTCGTTAAGATCGGCCGGACCCACTTGATGGATGCCACGCCGCTAACCTTAGGCCAGGAAATCAGTGGCTGGGTGGGGATGCTGGAACGGAATAAAATCATGCTGACCACGGGACTTGATTTTTTACGCAATCTGGCGATGGGCGGCACGGCGGTAGGAACCGGGATCAATACGCACCCGGACTTTGCCGTTAAGGTAGCGGCTGCGATTAGCCGGCTTACCGGCGAGGCGTTTCAGACTTCGCCCAATAAGTTTCATGCCCTTACCAGCAAGGACGAAATGACGGTGGTGCACGGCATGCTGAAAGCGCTGGCGGCGGATCTGATGAAAATTGCCAACGATGTGCGCTGGCTGGCCAGCGGTCCGCGCTGCGGGATCGGGGAAATTACCATTCCGGAAAACGAGCCGGGCAGCTCCATTATGCCGTCCAAGGTAAACCCAACCCAGGCAGAAGCGCTGACCATGATTGTGACGCAGGTTTTTGGCAATGATACGACCGTTGCCTTTGCCGCTAGCCAGGGTAATTTTCAGCTGAACGTATTTATGCCTGTCATTGCCTATAATTTCATTCAAACTGTACGCCTGTTAAGCGACGGAATGAATTCCTTCAACCGCAACTGCGCGGTGGGGATAGAACCAAACCGGAATAAGATCGCTCATAATCTGCAGCAATCGCTTATTTTGATTACCGGACTGGTGCCTTTAATCGGCTATGACAAAGCGGCGGAAATTGCCAAGAAAGCCGCCCACGAAGGGATTACGCTAAAGGCAGCGGCTTTGGCTACCGGCTATGTGAACGAGGCGGACTATGATTATCATATGGACCCGGCCCGTCTGATTCAATCCAATAAATGAATTCAATAGATAGCAAAGAGACCAAGACCATTTTCGGCCTTGGTCTCTTTGCTATCTAATTTTAATTAACTAACTCCTGGGTTTCCTCCAGATAGCGGGCGAAGGTATAGAGTACGTCGGAAAGACGGTTGATATATTTCACCAGGACCGGATTGACCGGTTCCGTTTCATCCAGCGTCATCATCACCCGTTCCGCCCTCCGGCATACGGTGCGAGCCACATGCAGGATGCCGGAAGCCTGACTGCTGCCTGGAACAATGAATTTTGGTGCCGGGTCCATTTTTTTAACATAGTCGTCAATCCAGGCTTCGAAGCGTTCAATTTCCGTATTACTTAAGTGGGAGGCATAGGTTTTACCCTGGGGATCAGCCAGCTCGGAAGCTACGGCAAACAGCTCTTTTTGGATGATATGGATTCTTGCCACAATTTCCTGTTCGGGCACAAAATGCTTGCCAAAGCCAAGCAAGGAGTTTAATTCATCGATGGTTCCGTAGCTTTCTACCCGGATGCTGTTTTTACGTATCCGGGTGCCGTCCAGCAAGCTGGTGGTGCCTTTATCGCCTGTGCGAGTGTAAATCATAGCAATCCCTCCTTAGGGTATGTCGTACTCTAAGCATAGCATAATTTTGCCGTTGACAACAGTGGCAAGACTTTTGGATGCGGGGGAAAAAAGCAAAAGTTACTTAAAGAGTAAAGACGGCGCGCAGCGTTAGCAGCCGTTCGCTGGAATCCGGCTGGTAATAGCCGGCGACGGTGGGGGAAGCTTTGTATTTTTGGTATTCATAAGTCAGACTGATATTTTTGTCTTTGCCGGTTGTGCCTATTTCGGCAAAATAGCCTGGCGTTTTTCGGGGAGTAAAGGCGGCATCGATAAAATCAACTTCGTTGCTGATATGTAAGGGAGCTTTTATCCCGGCAACCCAATAAAGCGGCCCCTGTTTCTGACGGATTCCGGCTCTGCCGTAGAGGGATTTCCAGCTTTCCGTATAACCGTAATAGCCGGAGCTGGAGTCGATACTTCTGGACCATTGTTTCCAGCCAAGACTCGCAAAGGGGGCCGGTTTACCGGGTGAAACGGTTTGCTCCCAGCGTCTTTCAAGACTGAACCCGTGATAATGGTCGGCACTGGACCCGTTGGTTTCATAATGGGCTGGGGAGCCGCCAAACACTTCCAGAGCTGTGGTATTCAGTACCTGTCGGCCGCCTGAATGGAAAGCTGTACCAAGGGTGAACAGTTGACCTGTTTCGTGCATGAGTTCGGCACCGGTAGAGTCTGTTTCCTGCCAGCGGAAAGTTTGAAAACCACCATATATTTCGGACTGGGCGGCAGCGGCGGGAACGGTAGCCAGGGTCAGTGCAGCCAAGGTAAAAAAAGCCGTGAGCAGAGTCGCATAAAGCATGAAAAAATCCCCTTTATAGTAAGTATTGCCCTGTTCTTATTATAAATTATGTTAACTTAAAGGGGCAAACTCCATTTATTGGAAGATTGTTAGAATTAAGTATAAAATTTTGTCTTTGTCCCTTCTATATAGACATAAAATCAAATTGTTTTTTTTTTACTTCCATGGTACCATTAGAAACGGAGACTTTTGCCAACGGAGGTTTCTGTTAATGAGAGTAGAGAAATGAGGGTGAAAGTAGATTTATGTTAAGAGAAAAGTTCTCATCCGGCTTGGCCGTCTTTTTTGCGACCTTGGGCTCAGCCGTGGGGTTAGGGAATATATGGAAATTCCCTTACCTGATTGGCCAGTTTGGTGGCGGGGCATTTTTACTTGTTTATTTGCTGTGTATTGTGTTTGTCGGATTGCCGATTATGCTGGGTGAATTTTATATCGGACGAAAGATGCGGCGTAATGCGGTGGGCGCCATTGCCGCCCTGGCGCCTAATACCGCCTGGAAGCATATCGGGACGATGGGCGTGGGCGCTTCCTACTTTATTATGTTTTTTTACAGTTGCGTGGCCGGCTGGGTGTATTTCTATTTATTCAAAGCCCTGTGCGGCGATTTTTCGGCAATTACCATGGAAAGTGCCAAAGCGCAGTTTGGCGCAACTATTGTCAATCCGGTCACCCCGGTCATCTGGCAGGGAATTGTACTGGCCGTTGTGGCAACCATCCTGGCCATGGGTGTAAGCAAGGGGATTGAACGGATTACCAAGACTTTGATGCCGCTATTATTTATATTGGTTATACTGTGCGACATACGGGCGCTGACGTTGCCGGGCGCTTTTGAAGGGGTTCATTTCCTGTTTGATGTTGATTTTAGCAAACTTTCGGCTGTTGCTATTCTAACAGCCATGGGTTTGGCCTTTTTCAAGCTGTCCCTGGGCATGGGGACGATGATCACCTACGGCAGCTATTTTACCAACGACAACAACTTGTTCGCCACCAGCCTGAAAGTGGCTTTGTCCGATACCTTGATATCGATTTTAGCCGGGCTGGCCGTTTTTCCTACGGTATTTTCCTTTGGGCTGGAGCCGGGGGCCGGTCCGGGGCTGCTGTTTATGACCATTCCTCTGGTATTTTCACAAATGCCGTTTGGCGGAATTTTGTTGATCGCCTTTTTCTTCCTGGCCGCCATCGCTGCCACTACGGCGATGCTGTCACTTGTGGAAGTACCCATCGCCTATATGGCAGAGGAAAGGGGAGTTTCCCGGCCGAAGGCAGCCCTGCTTAATGCCGTTTTAATTTTTGTTATCGGCGTGCTGGCTACCTGGTCGGTGGACAAGGATAGCCTCTTGGGGTATATGACCTTCATGGGGCGTGGTTTCTTTGACTGGTTTGACTATTTGTCCTCCAATGTCATGCTGCCCTTAGGCGGCCTCTTAATTGCCCTGTTTATCGGCTACCGGGTGGACCGGGCCGATGTGGAGCGGGAATTATCCAATGGCGGAAGCCTGGCGGTAAGCGGTCTGTTGTCCTTTTACTTTTTTGCCGTCCGCTATGTGACCCCGGCCTTGCTGATTATCATCTTTTTAAATTCAGTGGGTATAATAAAACTATAATTGTAGCAAAGTAACAGAATCACAGAATCACAAAGGCAGTTGCAGTTGTGATTCTGTTTTTGTTAATATGGTTATAAACTGATATAAATATAATTTTGTCGTGTATAATGTATATTGGGGAAGCGAGGTAATGCTATGGAATGGAAAATTGGCCAAATCTATCACGGATTTCGCCTTCAGGAAGAACAAACGGTAGCGGACATCCAATCGAAGGCCAAATTGTTTTGTCATGAAAAGAGTGGGGCCCGGCTGCTGGTATTGGCAAACGGCGATGATAATAAAGTTTTTTCAGTAACCTTTAGAACTCCGCCGGCTGACAGCACAGGAGTAGCCCATATCATTGAACATTCAGTGTTATGCGGTTCGCGGAAATTTCCTTTAAAGGAGCCCTTTGTTGAATTGGTGAAAGGTTCGTTAAACACTTTTTTGAATGCCATGACCTTTCCAGATAAAACCATGTATCCGGTAGCCAGCCGGAATGATAAGGATTTCCGCAATTTGATGGATGTCTATCTGGACGCTGTTTTCTATCCCAATATTTATCAATGCCCGGAAACGCTGATGCAAGAGGGCTGGCATTATGAACTGGAAAGCAAAGACAGCGAGCTCATATACAAAGGTGTTGTCTATAATGAAATGAAAGGTGTCTTTTCTTCGCCTGATGCCGTGCTGGAGCATAAGGTGATGGCGACGCTGTTCCCGGATACCACTTACGGTCTTGAATCGGGCGGTGATCCGGAGTTTATCCCCGAGCTTACTCAGGAGCAGTTTTTAAATTTTCACCGCCAATACTATCATCCGTCCAATTCGTATATCTTTTTGTACGGAGATATGGATATTTTGGAACAGCTCCGGTTTATGGATGAGGATTATTTAAGCCATTTTGACAAGATTACAGTTGACTCGGACATTGCGGCGCAGCCCGCTTTTGGACGCCGGGTGGAGCAGGATTACGATTATCCGGTGGGGCCCAGCGAGAGCACGCAGGATAAAACTTTTTTCAGCCTGAATTTTGTTGTTGGCGATGCACAGGAGCCCGAACTGGTTTTGGCTTTTGATCTGCTGAATTATCTGTTGCTGGAAACACCGGCGGCGCCTTTGAAGCAGGCGCTATTAGAAGCCGGTATCGGCAGCGATGTGTCCGGCAGCTTCGACCGGGGCCTGCTGCAGCCGACCTGGGGTATTGTCATCAGCGGAACCAATGAAGACCAGAAGGAGCTGTTTGTCAGGACGGTTGAGGCGGAACTGCGGCGGCTGGTGGCTGAAGGCATTGACAAAAAGCTTATCGAAGCGGCAATTAATATCTTTGAATTTACTTACCGGGAAGCTAATTTTGGCAGTCGCCCCAAAGGGCTTATTTATAATATCAAGTGCCTGGAAAGCTGGCTGTATGACCAAAGTCCATTGATTTATCTGGAATATACCAACCCATTGGCAAAGATCAAAGCGGCATTAACCACCGGCTATTTTGAGAATCTGATCGATACCTATCTGCTGCGGAATAAGCATCAAGCGCTGGTTGTTCTAAAACCCAGACAAGGGCTGGCGGCGGAAAAGGACCAGGCCGTCCGTGAACATTTGGCCGCCTATAAGGCGTCTCTGTCGGAGGCGGACCTTGACCGGCTGATTCAGCAGACGGCCCGGTTGAGAGAGTTGCAGCAGGCTCCCGATTCGCCGGAGGACTTGGCTAGCATTCCGCTTTTGGCCATTGACGATATTGAGAAGAAGGTTGAAGAACTACCAGTAGCGGAACGAACGGAAAATGGTGTGACTGTTCTGTTCCATCCTTTGGCGACAAACGGGATTATCTATGTCAATTTATATTTTGACCTGACGGCTGTCCCGCAAAGCCATCTGCCGTATGTCTATTTGCTGACTGAGGTTTTGGGGAAAATGGATACCGAAAAGTACGGTTACAGCGAGCTGTCCAATGAAATAAACCTCTGGACCGGCGGTTTTGCCTACCGTACAGCAGCCTATGGGGAAAATACGGAGGCCGATAAATTTTCGCCTAAACTGATGGTGAAGAGTAAAGCCCTGCAGGAAAAGCTGCCGCAGATGATGGATTTATTTCACCAGATTATCGGCAAGAGCGTATTTTCCGATAGAAAACGTCTGCAGGAGGTTATCCGGGAAAGCAAAGCCAAATGGGACAATAATGTGTTCCGCCGGGGGCAGGAGATTGTTGCCGCCCGTGTGCTTTCCTATGTTTCGCCCGGCGCTCACTATAATGAAGCCGGACTCTTGAGCTTCTACGAATTTATCACCGAGCTGGATACCAATTTTGCGGCCAAAGCGGCTGAAATTATGGCCGGACTGGAATTTGTAGCAGCAAAGGTATATAACAAAAACAACCTGCTGGTCGGCGTAACGGCCACCGAGGAGCAGTATGCGGCTTTCCAACCGGTCTTTAAGGATTTCTGCGGCCAACTGCCGGCGACGGCGCTGCCAACTCAGCCATATCAGGCTGCTTTGGAGAAACGGAACGAAGGAATTATGACGGCCGGTAAGGTTCAATATGTGGCCAAGGGCGCCAATTTCCGCCGCCTGGGCTATTCCTACCAGGGAAGCTATAAGGTTTTGGAGACTATTTTACGTTATGACTATCTGTGGACTAAGGTAAGGGTCCAGGGTGGCGCCTATGGCGGTTTTGCCACACTGGAACGGAACGGCAATCTGGTGTTTGGCTCCTATCGCGACCCCAATCTGAAAGAAACGCTGGCAGTCTATGATGAGACGGCCGACTATCTTAACGGGTTTGCCGTAGACGACCGGGAAATGACTAAATACATTATCGGCACCATCAGCCGTCTGGATACTCCCCTGACTGTGTCCCAAAAAGGGGAACAGGCCGATCTGCTGTATATCCGAAAGGTCAGCCAGGCTGACCGCCAGCAGGAGCGGGATGAAATTTTAGGCACCCGGCAGCAGGATATCCGCCAATTAGCCGGAATGGTCGAAGCGGCCATGGCAGAAAACTACCTTTGTGTGCTGGGCGGCGAAGAGAAGATAAAAGCCAACGAGGCTATTTTCAACCGGACCTTGCAGGTGCGTCCGTAGGTGGTATAAAGAGTAAAGCCGGGAAAACGAACAACGTTTCCCGGCTTCTTCTTTGTCCTAAATTTATTTCAGATCGCTTTTCTGCCATTGGGTGTGGAAAGTTCCCGGACGGTCAAGCCGTTCATAGGTATGGGCGCCGAAATAATCCCGCTGGGCCTGGAGCAGGTTGGCCGGCAGTACAGCCTGGCGGTAACTGTCGTAATAGTCCAGCGAGGCACTGATAGCCGGCACGGGAATGCCCAGCTCTTTGCAGGTAGTTGCGACCAGCCGCCAGTTTTTCTGCAGGCGGCTCAGTTCATCCCGGAAATAGGGAGCAACCAGCAGGTTGGCAAGCTCCGGATTATCGGTAAAGGCTTCTTTGATGCGGTCAAGAAACTGGGCCCGGATAATGCAGCCGCCTCGCCACAGCAGAGCGATGTCGCCGCTATTCAACTGCCAGCCGTAAGTTTCACCGGCAGCTTTTAACAGGGCAAAACCCTGGGCGTAGGAACAGATTTTTGAGGCATAAAGCGCATCATGTATGGCGTCGATCAACGCCTGATTGTCGCCCTGATAGGGTTTTTCCGGACCTGCCAGCAGAGGTGCGGCGGCAACCCGCTCCTCCTTGTAGGCCGACATGCAGCGGGCAAAAACGGCTTCCGTGATGGTCGGCACCGGCACACCCAGATCCAGGGCACTTTGTGAGGTCCACTTGCCGGTCCCTTTTTGACCGGCCTTGTCTTGGATGATTTCAACCAGCGGTTTGCCAGTGCTTTCGTCCTGCTGGAGAAAAATATCGCCGGTGATTTCGATCAGATAGGAGTTAAGGACTCCCTGGTTCCAGCGGGCGAATACCTCATGCAGTTCAGAGGCGGACAGATGAAGCGCCTTTTTTAAGATGTAGTAGGCTTCGCTGATGAGCTGCATGTCGCCGTATTCAATGCCGTTATGGACCATTTTTACATAATGACCGGCGCCATCGGGACCTACATAGGCGCAACAGGGACCATCGGCCACCTGGGCAGCGATGCGGGTGTAAATTGGCGCAATAGCTTCATAGGCGAACCGTTCACCGCCCGGCATCAGGCTGGGACCGTGGAGAGCTCCTTCCTCGCCGCCCGATACGCCCATGCCGATAAAGTGAATGCCCCGGTCGGCCAGCTGCCGGCTGCGGCGCTGCGTATCGGTGAAAAAGGAGTTGCCGCCGTCGATTACGATGTCACCGGGCGCCAGATGGGGCAGCAATTCATTGAGTATGGCATCCACCGGCTGACCGGCTTTGACCATGAGCATGATTTTGTGCGGTTTGGCCAGCAGCTCGACGAATTCTTCGATCGAACGGGCTCCGGCCAGTGCCGTCACTGGAGGCAGACCGGCGATAAACTCTTCTGTCTTGCTGAATGTCCGGTTGTAGACGGCTACGGAGAAGCCTTTAGCCAGCATGTTTAATACCAGGTTCTGGCCCATAACTGCCAGGCCGATCAGACCGATTTGATGGGTTTTTGGCATAAGCATGTCCTCCTCGGTTATATCAGGTTTAGCTGCCAGTTGCGGGTGATAGATGGCCGGCAGCCATTTTGTCGAGAAACCAGGTTATTTGGCCTTGCACAGGCTGCACTTGCTGTACGGGTAAGGCGGCCTGGTTATTTTTCTTATCGAGCACTGCTTCAATGACCGGCGCTTTGTCCCGGCCTGTAACGAGAAACAAAATGGCGGCAGACCGATTGATGACCGGAAAGGTAAGCGTGATTCTGTCCGGTCCTGTTCCCTGCGGCCGGCAGGGACAAACCCAGCGATTGGTTTCCGCCAGGGCAGCCGTGCCGGGAAAGAGCGAAGCGGTGTGTCCGTCCGCTCCCAGGCCAAGCAGCATAAGGTCAAACCGTGGTTCAGCGCCAAAGAAGGTGCGAAGCGTGGTCTCATAAAGACTTGCCGACTCGCCGGCAGAAGCGGCGAAGGGAATGGGAAAGAGATTGGCTGGCGGAATAGGCACATGATTGAGCAGGGCTTCACGGGTCATTTTCTGATTGCTGAGCGGGTCGGTGGGCGCCACATAGCGCTCATCACCCCAAAAGAGAAATACCTTCTCCCAGGCGATTTTGTCGCGCCAGGGCTGTTTGGCCAGTTCTTCATATAACCGCCGCGGCGTAGAGCCGCCGGATAAAGCGGCGTAGAAAGAGCCTTTGCTTTGCATAGCGGCGGCCGCTGCCTCAGCAAACAGGCCGGCGGCGGCGACCGCTACACTTGTTGGGTCGTCAAAAATCCGGATCAAGCAGCATCATCCTCTCTTTAGTTCGGCGCAGACCGGCGGCAGCCAGGTCCGGCGATCCTGGGCAATCAGGTGCTCAGCCTCCGGCGGGCCCCATTGGCCGGGCTGGTAGTTGGGAAAATTCAATTCCTGGTTAGAACGCCAGACTTCCAGAATAGGGTCAAGTACCCGCCAGGCTGCCTCCACCTGATCGGCCCGCATAAACAGGCCGGGATCATCCCGCAGAATATCAACCAGCAAGGTTTCGTAGGCATCGGGTGAAGGCGTTTTAAACACATCGTGATAGCAGTACTGCATATCGACCTGTTTTAACTTCATGCCCAGTCCCGGTTCTTTAGCCAGTGTCCGGAGCACAATGCCTTCATTGGGTTCTATTTGAATGACCAGCCGGTTCGGCTGGAACAATTGAGTGTTAAGATGGGAAAAGGGATGGTGCGGCACCGGTCTAAACTGCAGTGAAATTTCCGAGACACGGGCCGGCATCCGTTTGCCTGTCCGCAGGTAAAAGGGGACTCCCTGCCAGCGCCAGTTATCGATGAACAGCTTTAATGCAGCGAAGGTTTCCGTATTGGACGAAGCGCGGACACCTGTTTCCGCCCGGTAGGAGGGGACCGGCTCGCCTTCCACCAGCCCACCGCCATACTGCCCCCGCACGGCAAAGCGGGGCACTTCTTCCCGGGAAATCAGACGGATAGCGTGCATCACGTCGACCTTCTTGTTGCGGATTTCATCGGCGTCAAAGGAGGTTGGCGGCTCCATGGCCATAAAGCATAAAAGCTGCAAAAGGTGATTTTGCATCATGTCCCTGAGGGCTCCGGCCGATTCGTAATAACCGCCGCGACGGCCGATACCGATTTGCTCCGCCACGGTAATTTGGATATGGTCAATAAAATTACGGTTCCAGATCGGTTCCCAGACCGCGTTGCCAAACCGGAACGCCAGGATATTTTGTACCGTTTCTTTCCCCAGATAGTGGTCAATACGATAGATCTGGTGTTCTCTAAAGACCTGAGTCAGCTCTTGATTCAGTTTCTGGGCGGATTTTAGATCATGGCCGAAGGGTTTTTCGATGACGATGCGGTAACGGGAATCCCCGCGCAGCAGGTCAAAGTTGCCTAACTGACTGATAATTTCCGGGAATAAATTAGGCGGTGTGGCCAGATAAAAGATCAAATTAGGCGGCGTGCTCCAGCTAGTCTCATCAAGCTCCAGCAATTTTTGATACAGGGACGAATCGTTGTATTCGGCCTGCAGATAATGCACATTGCCGGCGAAAGCAGACCACTCTTTTTCTTTAGGGGTGCCGCGGCGGGAAAACTTTTCGATGCCCGAACGCAGATGGGTCCGGAACTCATCGTCGCTGAAAGGGGTGCGGGATACGCCCACGATAGAATACTGAGCGGGCAGGTAATCGTCTAAATACAAATTGTAAAGTGCCGGCACCACTTTACGGGCGGTAAGATCGCCGGAGGCCCCGAAGATGACAATCACGGCGGGGTCCGGTTTTATTCCGTAGGTCATAATGCTCAACTCCTTTGCCTCATGGATTCACGGCCAATGTCGTCTGTCGGGAAGATAAAAACAGGTGGGACGGCACAGCAAATATTTTCCTGGATGAAAATATCGTAACATGAAAGCTGGTAAAATACAATTTTCCTCCCCTATATTTTATAGTTTGGCTGGTGTTTTATTCCCTATCGTCGGGCGACGCTGCCAGGGAATTTAGCTGGAAGGCTATGCCAGAGACTGAGGCGTAGTGTATAATGAATTATGGGAATATTAAAAAATTATTGCAGGGCGGGGTGCTGGCGGTGGAGCGGCTCCATAGCTTTATCAGCGGCAAGAGTATCCGGTTCAAATTGCTGCTTTATTTTATGACGTTGATTTTACTGCCAATCATTACACTGGGTGTTCTTGGCAATTTTTTATACAGCCGGTCAATCGAAGAGCAGACCAATGTCCAAACCGAGCAGATGATCGGGCAGGTAACGCGTAACGTGGAATTTTATATTCACGATATGGAAAATATCATCCATTATTTGTCCCAGGAACCGAAGGTGAAACAGTTTTTGCTGAGCAAGTCAAGCGGGGATAATGTTGCCCTGGAACTGGCCGTCAGCCGGGTGATTGAAACATTTACCGGCGTTCATCCCGAAATTGCGGGAATTTTGATTGTCAATGAACAGGATGCCTATATCAGCAATGAAATGTACCGCATTGCCCGCGATCCGCTGACTGAAGAGATCTGGTACAAGCGGGCGGCTGCTTCGCCGCGTACGATTGAGCTATTCAGCAAGCCGATTGGCCGGAATATTACGACAACGCTGAACTACAGTGCCGATGATGTGGTATCTATCGCCAAGGCCGTCTTGGACCCGGCCACCGGTAAATGCCTGGGAGTTATTCTGATTGATATGAAGCTGTCTATTCTTAAGCAGGTCATTGAAGCCGTCACCCTGGGAAAGAACGGTTTTCTTTATATCATGGACGCCAACGGCGGCATCGTATACGCGCCGGTAAATCCTATCGTTTACCGGGTCAAGCCCGAGTGGCTAATCAATCCGGCAGGCAGCATCGTAAAATCCATCCGGGACAGTGAATATCAAATTATGTATAAGGATTCGGAGTATACCAAATGGCGGACGGTGGGCGTGTTTTCCCTGAATGAGACGCTGCAGGAGGTCACCGATATCCGGTATTATTCCCTTCTAATTGCCGGAATCACGCTTATTTTTGCTGTCATTACGGCACTTTTCTTTACGTCGTCCATCGTGAAACCGCTTGGCAAACTGCGTAGTCTGATGAAAAGCGCCGAGGAGGGCGACCTAAGCGTGCGGTTTAACAGTAAGTACAATGATGAAATCGGTCAATTGGGCAGAAGCTTTAATAATATGATCAGTGAGATCAGTAATTTGATTGACATGGTCTATGTGGAGCAAAAGCGTAAGCGGGAAGCCGAACTGAAAACGCTGCAGGCGCAAATTAAACCGCACTTTTTATATAATACGTTAGATACGATTCAGTGGATGGCCCAGGGGCATAATGCCCAGGATATTGTCAGCATTGTGGGCGCTCTGGCCAATTTGTTCCGTATCGGTCTCAGCAAAGGAAAGGAAATGATTCCGGTACAGGAAGAACTGGAACATATCAGAAGTTATTTGATTATCCAAAAGGCCCGTTATGAGGACAAACTGGAGTATGAGCTCGTGTACGACGAAGCCGTTTTACAGCATAAGGTGCTGAAGCTGATTTTGCAACCTCTGGTGGAAAACGCTATCTATCATGGTATCAATTCCCGCCGGGGCGGCGGCCTGATTAGGCTGGAGGCCCAAATGGCCAACGGCCGGCTCTTGTTTACTATTGCCGATAACGGAATGGGACTTTCCCCGGCGAAGATGCAGGAAATCAATGAAATGTTGTCCGGGGGAGAACGGGAGTCCAGCGGGCTGGGTTTTGGCATTTACAATGTAAACGAACGCATCCGCCTGTCATTCGGACCGGAGTACGGACTGCGTTACTATAGCGTGTACGGTGAGGGAACGCAGGTGGAAGTATGGCATCCGCTGTTAGATGAGGTGAGTGTATGTGGAAAGTCTTAATCGCCGATGATGAGCCTAAAATTCGCCGGGGGCTTAGAAACCTGGTAGACTGGCCGGGACTGGGGCTGGAGGTGGCTGGTGAGGCCGAGGACGGCGAAATGGCCCTGGAGCAGGCCCGGCTCCTTCGACCGGATATTGTTCTGGTCGATATCTGCATGCCTTTTGTGAACGGTCTGCAATTTATCGAACGGTTGAAAGCCGTGACGGCCGATTGTGTAGTGATTGTCATTACCGGCCATGATGAATTTTCTTACGCTCAGCAGGCCTTGAAGCTTCGGGTATTCGACTATTTGCTGAAACCGGTTGCCAAGGACCAGCTGATTGCTGTTTTGGAGCAGGCCGGGCAGGAAGCCAGCCGGTCAAGGTCGCAGCATAAGTATCTGAATTGGGCCAGCCGGGAAACCCAGAAGAACCTGCCAGTGCTCCGGGAACGGTTTTATAATGACTGGGTGCAAGGTAAACTGCCGTCCGGTCAATTGGCTGAGCAACTGGATTTTCTGGAAATCACGCTGCCGGAGCAGGCGGGCATGTTGCTGCTGAAGGTGGTGGGAGCCTGCCAGCGAGAAGCATTGCCGCGCGCCTGGGATAAGGAGATGCTGCTGTTTGCCGTTCAGAATGTCTTAATGGATTTGTGGCCGGCTGACAGGGACAAAATGATTTTCCGCGATGGCCGCGATGCGATAGTGGCGATCTGTCCGCTGACGGGACTGGCCGAGTGGTATCAGTGGAGCGAACAGGTGCAGCAAACGCTGGAAAGGAGTTTAAATCAACTGGTCGTTGTTTGTCAGCAACCGCTGGCCGATTGGGGGGACAGTGTTGCTGCCGTATACCAACGGCTTACGGCCGAACTGAACAAACGGCTCAATTGCACGCCGGTGGTGCTGCTTTCTCAAAAGTTTATCGACACCTATTATTATAAAGAAGATTTGTCGCTTCAGGATGTGGCCAAAGCCGTCCAGATCAGTCCGGCCTATTTAAGCCGGTTGCTAAAGCAGGAGACCGGCATATCCTTTATTGATTATCTGACCGGTGTAAGGGTGCAAAAGGCCATTCAACTGATGAACGATCCGGCGGTCAAGCTGTATGAAGTAGCAGAACTGGTGGGATATTCCAATCAGCATTATTTTAGCACGGCCTTTAAAAAGGTGCTGGGGGCGTCACCGGCGGAATACCGGAAAAGAGGGATTCATGCGTGAACAGGCATGGGAAAAATAACAGGATAACAGCGATTGCTGTGCTTGTGATTCTGCTGCTTTCCTTATTGCCGGCCGGCTGCCGGGATGGGTCGGACCAGGCGGCGGGCGGGGATAAAGTAAAATATCTGATTGGCGTGTCGCAGGCAAACCTGATTGAGCCCTGGCGGATTCTGATGAATGAGGAAATCAAGGATGAAGCTGCAAACCATAAAGATTTGCGCCTGATCTTTACCGATGCGGTGCAAAGCAGCAACAAACAAATTAAGGATGTGGAGGAGCTGTTAGCCCAGGGGATCGACTTACTGATCATATCGCCCAATGATTCGGCGGCGCTGACACCGATTGTAGCCGAAGCCTATAAAAAAATCCCGGTTATTGTATTGGACCGGGCGGTGGAGGGATATGACTATACCCTGTACATCGGGCCCGATAATGTTCTGATCGGACGGGATGCAGGCAAGTTGGTCGCTGAGTTGCTGCAAAAGCAAGGCGGCAACGTCATTGAGATTCAGGGACTGTCCGGTTCACCGCCGGTACGGGACCGGAGTGAGGGCTTCCGGGAAGTGGTTGGCAGTACAGGACACATCAATATTCTGGGCACCATTATTGCCGACTGGCAGCGAGATAAGGCCGAAGATAAGCTGGCTGAGTTGATTCCCCGTTATCCCCGGATTGACGTGATTTTCGCTCAAAACGACTATATGGCGTTAGGAGCCTACCGGGCAACCCGGAAGCTGGGACGAAAGGATGTCAAGGTGGTTGGCATTGACGGCTTTGCCGGGCCGACCGGTGGGTTAAAGCTGGTGGAGGAGGGGATTTTGGAAGGAACGTTTACCTGTCCTACCGGTGGCCGGGAAGCCGTGCAATACGCCATTGCTATTTTAAATCATGAACGGGGCATTCCCAAGAAGATTATTCTGCGCAGCAACAAGATGACCCGGGAGACGATACCGGAATATCTGCAGGCCCGGGAAGGCCGGCAAGGAAACGCAAGCCGGACCGGCGGCAGGATTGTGGTCGGATTTTCCCAGGTAGGCGCCGAGAGCGGCTGGCGTATTGCCAATTCGGAATCGATAAAACAGGCGGCCAAGGATGAAGGGATTGAACTGCTGTTTGTCGAGGCTGATCAGCGCCAGGAAAAACAAATAGAAACCATCCGTTCGTTCATTGAACAGAAAGTGGACGTGATTGCCTTTGCTCCGGTGGTTGCCACCGGTTGGGAAGGCATCTTAAAAGAGGCTAAGGCGGCTGGCATTCCTGTCATCTTATCGGACCGGGCGGTGGAAGGGGTGGAACCTTCGCTATACACCACGTTTATCGGCGGTGATTTTGTGGAAGAGGGCAGGCGGGCGGCCCGTTGGCTGGCGGCAAAGACTAAGGGCTGGCCGACGGTAAATATTGTGGAGTTGGAGGGTACGATCGGGTCGGCACCGGCCATTGACCGGAAGAAAGGCTTTGACGAGATTAGTAAGGATCATCCGGCCTTTAAGGTGCTTTATTCGGCAAGCGGTGATTTTACCGAGGTGCAGGGAAAAGAGGCTATGCAGGCGGCTTTGGCAATCTATGGCGGTGATATCCAGGTGGTGTATGCTCATAATGACGATATGGCCTTAGGCGCTATTCAGGCGATTGAAGAATTTGGTTTAAAGCCGGGCCGGGATATTCTGGTTGTGTCGATCGACGCTACCAGAGCCGCCTTTAAGGCCATGCTGGAGGGAAAACTGAACTGTGCGGTTGAATGTACGCCGCTGTTAGGGCCGCAGCTTATGCAGGCGGTAAAATGGCATATGGCCGGGCGGCAACTGCCCATCCGGATTATTACTTCCGAGGAGGTGTTCCCAGCCGAACTGGCGGCTCAGGAGTACAGCAGCCGCCGTTATTAAAGTGAAGGCTCTGCGTTACAACGTATTTCTTTGTTTTATTGCAGACTCTGGAACAGCGACCTGTTCCAGAGTTTTTCTTTTTATCCGGTGAAGCCACGCAGGTTGGCAGGGATCTATAGAGCCGTAGGGCGGTTAGTTTGTGCAAAAAAGCATACAAAATGACTGATTATTCTAAATACAGTAATCCCTCTCTTTTCTATAATAAAAGCAAGACAAGTCACAAGGGAGGGGTTATATCGTATGTTTACCTGGAAAAAAGGAGCGGCCTTGGTCAGCATGGTGCTGCTGGGGCTAAGTCTGGCTGCCTGTGGTTCACAACCAAGTGCGACCAATCAGCCGGCTAAGGACAAAAAACTGGTGGTCGGCTTTGCCCAAATCGGGGCGGAAAGCGAATGGCGGACGGCAGAAACCAATTCGATCAAAGAAACGGCAGAAAAGCTGGGGGTCGATCTGAAATTTTCCGATGCACAGCAAAAGCAGGAAAATCAGATAAAGGCGATCCGTTCGTTTATTGCTCAGAAGGTTGATGTCATCGCCCTGGCACCGGTGGTAGAGTCAGGCTGGGAAACAGTGTTCAAGGAAGCAAAGGATGCCAAAATTCCAATTATTTTAGTGGACCGCGGCGCCAAAGTAGATGAATCTCTCTATACAACCTTTATTGGTTCCGACTTTATTCAGGAAGGTAAAAATGCTGCAGCGGAAATGGCCAAACTTCTGAATAATAAGGGTAATATTGTGGAACTGCAGGGAACGGTCGGCGCTTCGGCTGCCAATGACCGGAAAAAAGGCTTTGAAGAAGGATTGCAAGCCTTCCCGGACATGAAGATTATTAAATCCCAGTCCGGCGATTTTACCCGGGCCAAAGGCAAAGAAGTCATGGAAGCCTTCCTCAAATCTGACGGCAAGAACATTCAGGCCGTATATGCTCATAATGACGACATGGCCATTGGCGCCATTCAGGCTATTGAAGAATACGGCCTGAAACCGGGCGTGGACATTAAAGTAGTTTCGATCGACGGCGTCAAAGGCATCTTTGAAGCCATGGCGGCAGGAAAAGCCAATGTAACGGTGGAATGCAACCCGCTGCTGGGACCGCAACTGTTTGACGCAGCGAAAAAACTGGCTGCCGGCGAAAAAGTAGAACGCTGGATAAAAACCGAAGAGGGTATCTTCCGGGCTGATACGGCAAAAGAAGTACTGCCGACCCGCAAATATTAATAGGTAAAGATCACTCCGGTTCCGCGCATACGGAAATATCGGGAGACTGCCGGAACGGCAGTTTCCCGGAGGAGTGATTTTTTATTAAGGAGACATTATGTATGCATGAGGCAAAGCCCTTATTAACCATGCGTGGCATAGGCAAGACCTTCCCCGGCGTAAAAGCGCTGGCCGGCGTTGACTTTACGCTGAATGCCGGTGAAATCCATGCGCTGATGGGGGAAAACGGTGCCGGCAAATCAACCTTGATTAAAGTGCTGACCGGTGTGGAAAGCCTGGATGCCGGCGAGATTATGCTTGGCGGTTCCCTCATACTGGCCCGCAATCCGCTGCATGCCCAGCAATTGGGCATAAGTACGGTCTATCAGGAAGTCAATCTCTGCCCCAACCTATCGGTGGCGGAAAACATATTTATCGGCCGGGAGCCGATGAAATTCGGTCGGATTGACTGGGATACAGTCAGGGAACGGGCGGAATTACTGCTGGCAAAACTGAACCTTTCCATTGATGTCACCCAGACGCTTGACCGCTATTCGGTGGCTATTCAGCAGATGGTTGCCATTGCCCGGGCGCTTGACATTTCGGCGCAGGTTCTGATTCTGGATGAACCTACCTCGAGTCTGGACGCTCAGGAGGTTGCAAAGCTGTTTGAAGTGATGCGCAATTTAAAAAAGACTGGTATGGGCATTATTTTTGTTACTCATTTTTTAGATCAGGTATATGAAATTACCGACCGGATCACTGTACTGCGCAATGGTCAACTGGTGGGGGAATTTGAAACGGAAGCGTTGTCACGGGTGCAGTTGGTAGCCAAAATGATTGGCAAAGAATTTGACACCCTGGGGCAGGTAGCGCCGAAGGCGGCAAACGTGGCGAGGGAGGATGCTTTTGTCAAGGTCCGGCAACGGGGTTGTAAAGGGAAAATTCATCCCTTCGATCTGGATGTCCACAGCGGTGAGGTATTGGGGCTGGCCGGATTGTTGGGGTCCGGCCGCACGGAAACTGCCCGGGTGCTGTTTGGCATTGACCGGGCGGACAGTGGTGAATTATACATCGATAACATGCCTGTCACGCTGGCATCGTCAAGGGATGCCGTACAGTACGGGTTTGGCTTTTGCCCGGAAGACCGCAAGCAGGAGGGTATCATTGATGCCTTGACAGTGAGAGAAAATATGATTCTTGCCCTCCAGGCCAAACGGGGCTGGCACCGATATATTACCCGCCAGCAGCAGGAGCAGATAGTCGATAAATATATAAAATTGCTAAATATCAGCACACCGGGTAGTCAGCAATTGATCAAAAACTTAAGCGGTGGCAATCAGCAGAAGGTACTGCTGGCTCGCTGGCTGTTAACCGAACCGCGGCTGTTAATTCTGGATGAGCCTACCCGTGGTATTGATGTCGGTACCAAGACGGAAATTCAAAAGCTGATTGTCAAGCTGGCCGGTGAGGGAATGGCGGTCTTGTTTATTTCTTCCGAGTTGGATGAAATGCTGCGCTGCTGCCACCGTATGGCGGTCTTCCGGGACCGGTTGAAAATTGCGGAACTGGCCGGCGATGAACTGACGGAAAGCATGGTCATGCAGACCATAGCAGGGGTGCAATCATATGGATAAAATAAATACATTGTATGGGAAGGTCTCAAAATCTCAGCTTTTTTGGCCGCTGGTTGCCCTGGGGTTTGTGCTCCTTTTTAACTTTTTCTTCACACCCGGTTTTCTAAAGCTCGAAATCAAGGACGGCCATTTATTTGGCAGCCTGATCGATATTCTTAACCGGGCGGCACCACTCATGCTGCTAGCCATTGGGATGACGCTGGTCATTGCCACCAAGGGTATTGATATATCGGTTGGGTCGGTGATTGCCATCGCCGGGGCGGTTGCCGCCACCTTAATCGGCGGGAAACTGGTGTTTGTCGACGGTGTACAGCAATATGTGACCTTGGTACCTTTTCCGCTGGCTATCGGTCTCACCCTGTTGACGGCATTGCTGCTGGGAGCCTGGAACGGTCTGATGGTGGCCAGACTTGGCATCCAGCCCATAGTGGCAACCTTGATTTTGCTGGTAGCCGGCCGGGGGATGGCGCAGTTGTTAACCGAAGGACAAATTATTACTATTTATTATAAGCCATTTCACTATATCGGCGGCGGTTACTTGCTGGGGTTGCCCTTTTCGATCTGGATCGTGGCCGCCGTACTGGGTTTGGCCATGTATGCGGTTCGCAAAACCGCCCTGGGTCTGTTTATTGCCGCTGTGGGGATTAATCCAACTGCCAGCCGGTTTTCCGGGCTGCAGGTAAAAAATATCATTTTCGCCGTGTACGTGTTCTGCGGCTTATGCGCCGGCATCGCCGGTATGATCATCAGTTCCAACGTGAAATGCGCCGACAGCAATAATGCCGGATTATTTATTGAAATGGATGCGATTTTGGCCGTAGCCTTAGGGGGTAATTCGCTGAATGGCGGCCGGTTTTCGATTTGGGGCAGTGTAATCGGCGCACTGGTCATTCAAAGTATTACGACGACCATTTATGCGATCGGTGTTCCGCCGGAGGTTACACTGGTGGTGAAATCCCTGGTTGTTATTATCATCTGCCTCATACAATCGGAAGCATTTCAAACCATCGTATTTGGAAAATTGAATAAGACAGGAGGGGTTGTGCATGAAAAAGCTGCACTTAAACAATAAATACATAACTCCCCTGATCACAACGTTGCTGTTTATTTTGTTGTTTACGGCCGGTTCGGTGACCTATCGGGGCTTTTTCTCGCTGCAGGTATTTCTTAACTTATTCATCGATAATTCTTTTCTGATTATCACCGCTATCGGTATGACCTTCGTGCTGATCAGCGGCGGCATCGATATTTCGGTAGGCGCCGTCATTGCTCTTGTCTGCATGCTGTCGGCCTATCTGGTGGAAATCAGGCAGGTTAGCCCGTGGCTCGTCATTCCGCTGATGCTAGCCATGGGAGCGCTGTTCGGTGTTACCATGGGCAGCATCATTCACTTCTTTCGCATCCAGCCGTTTATTGTAACGCTGGCCGGTATGTTTTTTGCGCGCGGCCTGTGTTATATCATCAGCACCGAAACAATTACGATTAGCGATCCCTTTTATCAACTGATGTCCCAGTACCGCATTCCTCTGCCCTTTGATACATTCATTTCGTTAAGTGTGGTCATCGCTTTGGTCACCTTGCTGGCTGCCTTATATTTGGCGAATTTCACTAAGTTCGGCCGGACGGTGTATGCTATCGGCGGTGGTGAGCATTCCGCCCTGCTGATGGGCTTGCCGGTAGCAAAAACCAAAATTCTGGTCTATACGCTGAACGGTTTTTGCTCGGCTCTGGCCGGTGTGGTATTCAGCTTCTATATGCTGAGCGGTTATGGCTTGCATTGTGTGGGTCTGGAGATGGATGCTATTGCCTCGGCAGTCATTGGCGGGACACCGCTTACCGGTGGTGTGGGTTTTTTAAGCGGGACCCTATTTGGGGTATTAATTCAGGGAATCATCCAGACATTGATTATGTTTGAGGGGACGCTCAGTTCCTGGTGGACCAAGATTGCGGTTGCTTGCCTGTTGTTTATTTTTATCGTGTTGCAACGGATTGTCATTATTCGTAAGGAAGCAAAAAAGAATCTTGTGAGCAATGAATAATTGGCGGGAGGAATTATGATGGAAAAGCAGCCGGTTTCCATAAGAGAAATAGAGTATGGTCAGATTGGCAGATGCCTTCAGGTAGATAATGGGACCGTTGATTTTGTCGTTACGCTGGATTGCGGGCCACGAGTTATCCGGTTTGGCTTTAGCGGGCAGCATAACGAGTTTTGCGAGCAGGATGGCGCGGTAAGGAGCTATGACGGGCAGTATTGGCAGCCAAGAGGCGGGCATCGGTTATGGCACAGCCCGGAGCATATGCCGCGGACATATATCGCCGATAACAGCCCATTGGCCTACCGTGTGCTGGAAGACGGTGTGATTTTGACCCAGCCCGTGGAGCCTTGGGTGCAAATACAAAAAGAAATGGAAATAAAGCTGACTGGAGCGAAGCAGGTTACGGTCATTAACCGGCTGACCAATAAAAATGCCTGGCCGGTAAAATTGGCGGTGTGGGGATTAACAGTGATGGCTCCCGGCGGACTGGAAATCATTCCTCAGCCGGACCGGGATACAGGCTTGCTGGGCAATCGGCTGATCGCTCTCTGGCCGTATACCAAAATGACAGATCCCCGGGTACACTGGGGTGACCGTTACATTACCGTACAACAGGACGAGGCGGCTGCGGCACCGTTTAAATTCGGTATTGATAATCAAGCCGGCTGGGCCGCCTATATCAACAAGGGGCATGTGTTTATCAAGCGCTATGATCATCAACCGGGTGCGGAGTATCCTGACTTTGGCGTTTCCTACGAAACCTATACCAATGAACTTATGCTGGAAATGGAGACGCTGTCGCCGCTGACCCTGCTTAACCCAGATGAAACAATAGAACACCGGGAGGTTTGGGAACTGTTTGTCACGGATGAGGTACCTGGGGATGAAGCAGGTATCTGTGAACTTATCAAAGCTATCTCCTCCTATCCATAGATTCTCCTATACGGAAAGTCAGCCCGGCATATGGCCGGGCTGACTTTCCGTATAAGAGACAAAAGAAAAGGGATAAATGGCTTACAAGATGTAATGGATTGACAAAGGATGGAAAATAAATGTAATATGTAAATATGTTATGAGAAATAGTGTCGGATAGTCGGATAATTCAAGCTATCTGCCGCTCAAATAGCAGACGAGGAGGGGTATTATGTCAATAAAAACGAAAACGGTGATTTTGCTGGTAATTTCGCTTGTCCTGGTTGGCATTATCATAGCCGGTTCGGGCATGTATGTTTTGTATCGCCAGATGATGGGCAGTACGGAGCTTACGATGCACAACCAGTCGGTGCAGCTGGCGGGACAGGTTTCCGATTTGTTTACTTCGTTTGAGGAAAGCGGCAAAAAATACAGTGAAGACAATGATTTGCGGTCAGGAGACGCAGCACGTATTCAGACTAAATTGGTGGCGTTGCAGAATGCTTCCTGGGGAATAGACCGGTTAAATTATCTTGACGCGGCAGGCAACCGGCTGGCCATAGCTCCTTATGATGCCAAGGTCGTTGGTGACAGTCTGGCTGACCGCCAATTTTTTAAAGATACAATAGCTGATCAAAAAGCACATATCAGTGATATTATTACCAACCGGGTAAATGGAGCGTCGTCCATTATTATAACGCAGCCGGTAAAAAGTGCTGCCGGTCAGTTGCAGGGGATGATTTTACAGGCTCTTGATCTGGAGACGCTGCAGCATTTTCTGTCGGTGGTTAAGGTGGGAGAAAGTGGTGTGGTGGCTGTTGTGGCACAGGATGGTACTATTCTTGCCCATAGCAATAAAGACCGGGTAAAGCAGCAGATTGCCGCCGAGCTGTTGGAGCGGTTAAAGGCTAATACAGGAAAATTAATCAACTATAAGGATTTAGCCGGGCGGGATTCGATGGCCATATTTACCCCTATAGAGAAAACGCCATGGTTTATCATTACCACGCTGCCGGTAGGTGAAATCAACAATGGTTTTTATACCAGCCTGCAGTGGATGCTGGCCGGACTGCTGGTGGGCATTCTGCTGGTTAGCGCCGTTGGCTGGCGTTATCTGCTGGTAACTCTGCGGCCGCTGGGGGCTTTGGTTACTCAGGCCGCACAGATTGCCGACGGGGATTTGACCGTGGCATCCCTGCAAATTTCATCAAGCGATGAAGTGGGGCAACTGGCCCAAAGCTTTGCCGATATGACGCAAAAGCTGCGAACGATTATGCGCCATGTAGCCGATACTACAGTAAAGGTCGCATCTTCCGCCGAACAATTGACGGCCAGTGCCGATCAGTCGGCGCAGGCAGCTAATCAGGTGGCGGCATCGGTTACCTCGACCAGCGAAGGGATTGAGCGCCAAACGACCGGACTGTCGCAGGTGGTGGGGTTAATCGAAAATATTGCCGCCGGTTCGCAGCAAGGGGAGCAGGCTACCCGGGAAGCGGCGCAGGCAGCCGGAGAAGCCGTGACAGCTACGGCTGCGGGCAGTAAGGCTGTGGAGAATGCTTCCAGTCAGATGGATCATATTCAGCAAACGGTGGAGGATTCGGCCAGAGTGGTTGCCGAATTGGGGACAAGTTCCCAGGAGATTGGGATGATTGTGGAAACGATAGCAGGTATTGCGGGCCAGACTAATTTACTGGCTTTAAATGCCGCGATTGAAGCGGCGCGGGCTGGTGAGCAGGGACGGGGCTTCGCCGTTGTGGCTGAAGAAGTGCGTAAGCTTGCTGAGCAGTCCCAGGAAGCGGCTAAACAGATTTCCGGATTGATTGGCGATATTCAGGTGAAAACCGGGCAGGCGGTGGCTGCTATGGCCAGCGGTACGGCGGAGGTCAAAAAAGGGACAGAGGTAGTGCAGACCGCGGGAGACGCTTTTAATGCGATTGAGGGTCATGTAAAGGCGGTGGCCGGTATCATCAATCAGGTGGCCGATGGCCTGATCACTGCGGCCCAGGATGGAGAGCAGGCTGCCAGTGCCGCCCGGGAGGTGGATCAGGTCGGTAGGGAGCTTACCGATCAGGCGCAGAATATATCGGCGGCAACGGAAGAGCAATCGGCATCGGTGGAGGAAATTGCCTCTTCCAGTCAGGAGTTGGCCAAATTAGCCGATGAACTGCGAAAGGCGGTCAGCCAGTTTAAAATTTAAAAGCTGCTCTTGCAGCAAGCAGCGATTACACACTCTATTGTTCGGCATTATTCGGCGCAGTAGAGTGTGTTTTTGTCCGGAGAATTGGCTGGTAGTAAAATCTTGTAATTGGTGGTTTAAAAGAAGGTGCGAGCTGTTACAATGGTAATTGGAGGGTACCAATCCAGTTGTATAAAGGGTGATAAGATGCGTATCCGGATCAACCGTCAGGCCGAGACGCCGATTTATTTGCAAATTAAAAATCAAATACGGGATATGATTATTGCCGAAGTGCTGCCGGAGGACTTTCTATTGCCGCCGGAGCGAAATCTGGCGCAGACTTTGGGTGTGAACCGCAGTACGGTGATGAAAGCATACCAGGAGCTTAAGGCCGATGGTTTAATTGTATCGCATGTAGGCAAGGGAACAGTTGTTGTCCCGCAGGTATTTAAGCCGTCAATGCCAAGGGAGAGACCGGTACGGGAGCTTTCCTGGTATCAATTTTTTAATGAAAATATTACGACCAATAGCGAACACCTCATCAGTGATATTATGTCGTTAACTAATTGTGATAAGGTGCTTTCCTTTGCCGGCGGGTTTCCCGACCCGACTTTATTCCCTATGGAACAGTTGGAGGCATTGCAGGGGGAGCTTTTTAAGACCGCCAAATGCATGCTGTATTCCCATAGTCCGGTAGAGGGGAATCCGGCGCTGCGGGAAAGCATTTGTCAATTACTGGCCAGGCGCCAGATGACGGTTTCCTCAAGAGAAATCGGTATTCTTTCCGGTTCTCAGCAAGGCCTTGATTTTGTTGCGAGGATATTTATCAATCCAGGGGATACAGTAGTCGTTGAAGAACCCAGCTTTTTTGGGGCGATTCAGATTTTTCGTTCCGCCGGGGCCAGGGTGATCGGAGTGCCGATTGACAAAGAAGGGCTTCGTACCGACATGCTGGAAGCCCTGCTGATTCGCCATAAACCCAAGTTTATCTACACGCTGCCTACTTTCCAGAATCCTTCCGGCGTTACGATGACCATGGCCCGGCGCAGTCAATTATTAACCTTGGCCTATCAATATCAGGTACCTGTGGTAGAAGACGATCCCTATGGAGAGTTACCCTTTGAGGGAGTTTCGCTGCCACCTTTAAAAGCATTGGACCGGTATGGTTATGTCATCTATCTGAGTACTTTTTCCAAGGTATTGTTTTTGGGTCTGCGGGTTGGCTGGGTGGTTGCTGCACCGGCTATTATCAGCAAGTTTGCCCATCTAAAACAATTAACCGATCTTCATGTGAATACTCCCAGCCAATTGTTATTGGATCAGTATATTCGTACCGGCCTTTATGAGAAGCACCTGCTATTGCTGCGGAAAGAATATGCAGCTAAACGGGATTGCATGCTGGCGGCACTGGAAAAATACCGGGTCCCCGGTGTCAGTTGGGAAAAGCCGGCTGGTGGCTACTATATTTGGTGCCGCCTGCCGAAACAGGTAAGCCGCCATAAGCTGGTGGCCAACGCGGCCCGGCGGGGTGTTATTTTTCTGCCCGGCGAGGTCTGCTATCCTGACGGGACACAGGGGGAAAGCTTTGCCCGTCTAAACTATACCTTTGCTCAGCCGGAGGAAATACAAAAAGGAATTAAGCAGCTCATGCAGGCGGTACAGGAAAGTGTGCAGCTTGCAGAGGAACCGGAGTGGGATATGGGCAGTTACATGAGGCCCATTGTATAAGGGCAACCGCGAATTTTAGCCATAGTAGAGAGGGGAAGCGACATGCATAATATATTGGCCCGGCGGGCGAGTCTGGTGAAAGCTTCGGAAATAAGGGAAATTCTAAAGGTCACGGAAAACAGTGATATCATTTCCTTTGCAGGGGGATTGCCGGCGCCGGAACTGTTTCCGGTGGAAGAAATGAAGACCGTATGCCAGGCCATTCTGGCTGAAGACGGTATGAAGGCTTTGCAATACAGTACAACCGAAGGTTATAAACCGCTGCGAGAAATGATTGCCGGCAGGATGAGGGCTTTGAGTATTGCCGCGCAAAGCGAGGATATTCTGATAACGACCGGCTCACAGCAAGGGCTTGACCTCAGCGGTAAAGTCCTGCTTGATGAGGGAGATGGTGTCATTTGTGAAAGCCCTACGTATCTTGCGGCCATTAATGCCTTTAAGGTGTACTCGCCGAATTTTATTGAAATTGCCATGGATGAACAGGGGATGCGGATGGACGAATTGGAAACCGCCCTGGAACATAATCACCGGATAAAATGCATTTACACGATCCCCGATTTTCAAAATCCTACCGGCCGGACGATGAGCCTGGAGCGGCGGAAAAAGCTGATCGAGCTGGCCAACCGGTTTGCGGTCATGGTCATTGAGGACAATCCCTATGGGGAGCTTCGTTTTTCCGGTGACAGGCTGCCGCCGGTCAAATCTTTTGATACCGAAGGGAGGGTGATTTACCAAAGTACGTTTTCTAAGGTTCTTACGCCTGGCATCCGGGTGGGCTGGATCTGTGCGGCGCCGGAAATTATGCAAAAATATGTTGTGTTTAAGCAGGGGACGGACTTGCATACCAGTACATTTTCACAAATGCAGGTAAATAAGTTTGTCGAGTTATTCGATATCGAGGAGCATGTCAGTAAGATCAGACAGGTCTACCGGCGGCGCCGTGATTGTATGTTGGAAGCGATCAGACGGGAGTTTCCCGATTATGTGACTTATACCGAACCGGAGGGAGGCCTGTTTCTATGGATTACGCTTCCGGCGGTGATCAATGCCAGGGATGTATTGCTGTCTTGTTTGCAGCAAAAGGTGGCTTTTGTTCCGGGTGGTGCCTTTTTCCCCAATGGCGGTCATGAGAATACGCTGCGATTAAACTTTTCCAATATGACGGAAGCAAGAATTGTTGAAGGAATCGGGCGAATGGCCGGGATATTAAAGGAATGTAAGAATACGGCGGCCGAATCGTAGGTACCCGCTGAGTAAATGAAAATGCCGGCCTGGCGAGAGATTTTTTCGCCTGGTAAGGAAGTAAAACCGCAGGAATAGCGGCTCACTAGGCTGCGCAGTGTGAATTAATAGCAAAGCTCTTATATTTTTGCCGGAAAGTAACGATATAACAGTAAAGCAATCAGAAAAACAAGGAGGTTTTTCTATGTCTATCAGTTCTGTTTCACCGGCAGCGCAGGCCGGTAGTACGGTGACTCTGACTGCGAATGGTACGGCGGCAGCCGGCGGAGCCGGTACCTCGGCCAGCAGTGCGGCAGCGGCCGGAGCCGCCGCGGTGTATGAAAAATCAACCGATCAGGAGACTTCCGGCAAAACCACTTATACGAGAGATACGGTTACGTTAAGCGAAATCAGCAAGCAGGTGGAGGCCAAACTGGCTACCTTGCGGGCAACGGTCGAAAAACTGATCACCCAGCAAAGCATCAAAAGCGGGGCGGCAAGCGGTCTGAGTTATGATGATATTATGGAGAAGTATGACGGCAGGCTGAAGGAGTTTTATGACGATCTGGAAGTCGATGATGATACTCGCTTAAAAGCGCAAGAAGACATTTCGGAAGACGGTTTCTGGGGTGTGAAGCAGACGGCTGCCAGAGCGGTGGATTTTG
The DNA here is from genome assembly GCF_900141835.1 of Propionispora hippei DSM 15287. Classification (NCBI taxonomy): domain Bacteria; kingdom Bacillati; phylum Bacillota; class Negativicutes; order Selenomonadales; family Sporomusaceae; genus Propionispora; species Propionispora hippei. The sequence continues at coordinate 183,170 of NZ_FQZD01000005.1, forward strand.
CCAAGGCGTTGGCCGGCGGTGACCGTTCCAAGCTGGACGCGTTGAAACAGGCTATCGAAGAAGGTTATAAGGCGGCTGAAAAGGCCTGGGGCGGTGAACTTCCGGAAATTTGTCAGAAAACCCAAGCGGCAACCTTGCAAGGCCTCGACGACTGGGCCGCTGAAGAAGCCCCTTAAGAATGCCGGTGCCACCGCCGGGCGGTTAGCTGGTGAGCAGGGCAGGAAAGGCGAAGCGGCAATGTATTTTTCTGCTTCGCCTTTTGTGTTTTTATGCATTATAAAAAAGGATTATTCAAGAATAGACCGAAGTAAAATAATAGGTTAATTTTGTTCCCTGCAGTTTGACAGGCTGGGTAGTGCAATTATGCGAGACTCACTTTTCATGGGGGCTAAATCATACTGGTATGATTTTAATCTGAATAAAGGCGGCTGTTTTTATGAGAAAACCATTATTTATCGGGTCAGCAGTGGCTCTGGTAACTCCCTTTACCGACACCGGGGTGGATTATCAAGCGTTGGCGGAATTAATTGAGTTTCAAATTCAAGGCGGTTCCGATGCCATTGTTATATGTGGTACTACCGGCGAAGCCTCCACCATGCCGGACGAAGAGCATATTGCTGTCATCAAATATGCTGTGGAGCGGGTGAATAAGCGCATTCCGGTTATTGCCGGTACAGGCAGCAACGATACGCGCCATGCCATCGAACTCTCCAAGGAGGCCGAAGCAGTTGGCGCCGACGGTTTGCTTTCCGTAACTCCTTATTACAATAAGGCCACGCAAAAAGGACTTTATGAACATTTCAAAATCATTGCCAACCATGTTCAGGTTCCGATTATTTTGTATAACGTGCCAAGCAGAACCAATCTCAATCTTAATCCCGATACGATTAAAGCGTTGTCGGAAATTGAGAATATCATAGCCGTTAAGGAATGTAACCTGGGGCAGGTCGGCGATGTGGTCAATTTATGCGGTGCGGATTTCTCTATATATTCCGGTGATGACAATACGGTGTTGCCGCTATTATCCTTAGGAGGCAAGGGCGTCATTTCCACCATGGCTAATATCATCCCGAAAGATACGCACAACATGGTTATGCGCTTTTTCCAGGGCGATATTACAGGCGCCATTAAGCTGCAGTTGCAGACCCTGAACCTGATCAAAGCATTGTTCAGTGAGGTAAATCCCATTCCAATTAAAGCGGCAGTTAATTTGCTTGGTTTCAAGGCCGGACAATGCCGGATGCCGCTGACCGAGCTTAGCGAGTCTAATCTGGAACTGCTACGCCAGGAAATGAGAGCCTACGGTTTGATAAAGTAGTTCGGTTATAAGACAATAAAAATCAGCACTACACAGTCGTGTAGTGCTGATTTTTATTGTCTTATTTGATTTTGTCGATACATAGGTTGATCCGGTAGTTGCCGAATTGCAAAATTTCATCCAGGAAATCATTCAGTTCTGTCTCCGAGCCGACGGACAGCTTGAGCCAATAACAGCCTTCCCCGCTGATTCGGCTTGCCTCCCGGACGGAGTCTTGCTTTTTTATAAAAACATGAAAGTCCCGGTGGTTGGTGGTTTTCATAAAGACGGTGACATAGGAGGTTATGGTTTTCCCCAGTTTGGTTTCATCCAGCAGCACGGAGTAGCCCCGGATAATACCCTCCTTTTCCAAACGGGCAATCCGGCTGGAGACAGCCTGGCCTGTTAAATGAACCAATTCGCCCATATCGCTGAACCGCATTTTACAATTGGTTTTTAATAAGCTGATAATGGCTAAATCTGTATGATCAAGCATGTTTTTTATAAATCCTTTCTTCATGAAAGTAGAAGGCTTTTATCATTTTCACGGCGGAACCGGGTCGGAGGCTATACTTAATTATAACAAGTCGTTAGAACGACTGAAAGAAAATTTGGAGGGAAGCATCGTGAAGAGAGCATTATTGGTGATTGATGTGCAAGAGGAGTATTTTACCGGAGCCTTGCCGGTCACTTATCCGGCCAATAACTTTAGCAATATCCTTGCTGCCGTGGACACAGCCAGTGAGCACCGGGTGCCGGTCATTCTGATTAGGCATGAGGCAACGCAGCCCGGGGCAACAGCCTTTGCCAGAAACAGCCGGGGCTGGGCAATTCGGGAGGAACTGTTAGCAAAAGACCATCTATGTATTGTTGACAAAAAAATGCCGGGAAGTTTTACCGGGACAGGACTGGAAGAGATTTTAAAAAACTTAGATGTTGATACGCTCGTTATTTGCGGTTATATGACCCAGATGTGCTGTGATACTACGGCAAGGCAGGCCGTTCATTTGGGTTTTGCCGTTGAATTTCTGTCTGATGCCACCGGGACGCTGACTGTCGAAAATGAAGCCGGCAAGATCGCTGCCGGTGACTTGCACCGGGCAATCTTAATAACCCAGGCCATGCGATTTTCCCAGGTAATAACTACCCGGGAATGGACTGGCCGGCTTGCCGGCAGGGAATAAGAGGGGCGATTGGGCAGGAAAGTGAAAGAAATAAAATATCATGAAATTTTATAAAATTTTTAAACATATTTTACAGCCTGTTTATATCCGTCCGATAAAATAACCTCATAACAACCAAGGAGGTTATTGCAGATGAATAAGGCAAAACTATTGTACGATGTGATCACAACGCTGCGTGGCAAAGAAAACTTACGGGGCACACTGGAAGCAAAACTGGAAAAAGGTCAGACGGTAGTTTTTTCTGTGCGGAACGATTTTGAGAAACAACTGGGCGGCGGTAAAACCAAGCTGAAGATGACCACCGAAATGGAGTGTGAAGGACATCCTGGTGGAGGCTGGCATGGTTGCAGGGGACGGTTTGAACATAACGAAGCCTGGGGGCGGCACCATCATTTTCATGGAGAATTTCATGGAGGGATTAAGGGAAAGCTGGACAGAATAGCTTTTATGATCAGTGTTTTCCAGGCTTTGCAAGTGGAAACTCGGGAAGGGCAAGAAACCGTTCTGTCGCTAAACACCAGGGACCTTCCGGAAGATATACGGTGCCTGGTCCAGGATAAAATACGGCACCGGGGTATGGGTCATCATCACCGGGGAGGCTTTTTGCAAGAGTTCAGCCAGGCCGGTCCGGTTGACGTGCAGATTACCGTATTGGTCAATGACAAGGCGGAAGTTAAGCAGGCGTCGATTACGGCTGAAGCTGTTCAAGACGGACAGGAGCGGTTAACAGGGCAGGCGGAAGTGAACTTCGTCTGGTAACAGGCGATCCCTATGCAACTGAAACAGTATTACATTAAACCGGATCTATGCACCGGCTGCCAAGCCTGTCTGGCTGTCTGCCCGTCAGGGGCTATTCAGGCAACCGGGTCGGGCATACCGGAAATCAGAATGGTTCAGTGCAAGCGCTGCGGCCTTTGCAAGAGAAAGTGCAAGAGCAAGGCGATTGCCTATCGTGTACGGCTACAATTTTAGATTGGGCGGAGCGGGCGGAAAGTGTTTTGCACCTCCGCCTGTTTTGCCCTATAATACACTATAGAAGGAAGCTTTAGGAAAAGAGTGAAAAATCATGATTGGACAGGGGCCGCGTGGGCATGAAGGTCTGCGGTGCAAAGCGGCGCGGCACAGGCGCCGGGCGTTTCATGAACGTTTGCGCCATATGGAGCAGCACCATTTGCATCATCATGGGAAGTTTTTGCAGCAATACACCTATTTTCGCTATATCCGCCCGGCGGGCATTCTGTTTAGTCTCGCCGTCTTTTATATCCTGTTCAGTATAACCGGCAGTCAATTGCTTGGCCTGTTGTTTGCCGGGCTGTTGGCCGCCAGGGAAGCGGTCCACTGCTTCTTTTTCTGGAAATTGGAAAAGAACGTGATCAAACCCATGATTAAGTTAAAGCAGGGGCTGGACGAAGTGGCCCAGGGAAATTATACGATCAAAGTCCGCAATGATTTATCCGGTGATTTGGGCAGTGTCATCGACGCTTTTAATGATATGACAGAAAAGCTGTATGCCGGTGAAATCCTGCAAGCCGAATATGAAGAAAACCGCAAAATGCTGATTGCCAATATATCCCATGATTTAAAGACGCCGATAACGGCCATACAGGGATATACCGAGGCTTTGCTGGAGGGGACGGCTGTGGCGGCTCATACAACGGATAAGTATTTGAAAATCATTCATCAAAACAGTGCCTATGTCAATCATTTAATTGATGATCTGTTTCTGTTTGCCAAGCTGGATATGCAAAAGCTGGAGTTTCAGTTTCAGTGTGTACCGTTTAAAAGTTTTATGGATGACCTGATGGAAGAATATCAATTGGATTTTACGGAACAGGCAATCGCCTTTGACTATAATAATGAAATTACCGGGGAAGAACAGGTTAATTTGGATGGAAAACGCTTTCGCCAGGCGATTAACAATATTCTCAGTAATGCGGTTCAGCATAGCGTAACCCGGCAATTGGCTATCCGGGTAAGAGTATACCGGCAGGTCGAAGGTGTCGGTATTGATATAAGTGATAATGGCCCGGGGATTCCTTCCGATAAGGTGCCCTTTATATTCGACCGCTTTTACCGTGTCCACACAGAGCGCCCCAAAGAAATGACCGGCAGCGGCCTGGGCCTTGCTATTGCCAGGGAATTGATTGAGGCTCACGGGGGCCACATTACGGTGGTAAGCACCCTGGACGAAGGAAGCTGTTTTACAATTGAACTGCCGGTCTGGACGGAGAATGAGGAGGAAATACTGTGCAGCGTGTGCTGATTATCGAAGATGATCCGGATATTGCCGAGCTTGAGCGGGATTATTTGCAGCTTAACGGCTATAAGGCGGAGATTGTCCATGACGGAGTGCAGGGACTGAAAAAGGCGGCTTCCGCTATCTATGATGCGGTAGTTGTCGATGTTATGTTGCCGGGCAAGGACGGGTTCGAGATTGTTAAAGAAATCAGAAAAAGACAGGAAATTCCCGTCATTGTGGTATCGGCCAAGGGCGAAGAAATTGATAAAATCCGGGGACTTACGGTGGGGGCTGATGATTATTTGACCAAACCGTTCAGCCCGTCGGAACTGGTGGCCAGAATCAAGGCGCATCTCAAGCGGTATCAGCGGCTAAAGGGCCTGATCCCCGCGCAGGAGGTATTGCAATACCGGGAGCTGGAAATCAACACGGCCGCTCATACCGTCTGCATCAGTGGCAAAGAAGTGCAACTGACAGCCAGGGAATATGAGTTGTTATATTTTTTAGCTGCCAACCCGAATATTGTCTTTAGTAAGGAGCAATTGTTTACTGCTATTTGGGGCGATGAGAATTTTGGCGAAGTGGCTACCGTCGCCGTTCATATCCAGAAGCTGCGCAAGAAAATCGAGAAAGACCCGGCAAATCCCGAGTTTATTGAAACTCTCTGGGGGACTGGTTACCGATTTAATTCTAAAACATAAGGCGAAATATATATTTTTGCTGTCAACAAAAAGCATCGGACGGAGCCGGTGTTTTTTTGTTGCAAAAAAAATAATAACTACTGCTCCTGGGTAGTTATTGCTCCGGGAAGACTTTAAATTTAAGATAGTAGATAGGGGAGTGATGAAGTGAATGATATTACGTTAAAGCTGGAGCAACTGGGGTTTTCCTCTTATGAGGCTAAAGCCTATTATGCACTGATTCGCAAACATCCGGCCAACGGTTATGAGATTGGCAAGATTGGGAAAATACCGTCCGCTAAAATTTATGAGACCTTGCACAGATTGGTTGTGAAGGGGGCGATTGTCGAAAGCGGCACAGACAGCGGCCGCTATTATCCGGTGCCGCCGGAGACGCTCCTGGCCAAAATACAGGAGCAGTTTACCACAATGATACAGCAGTTGGAAGCCAGTCTAAAAGAGACAGAACCTGTGCCGGATATGGAAGTTAATCTGAACTTTTCCGGTTATGATCATTTCCTTGCCAGGGCGGCTAAAGTGATCCAGCAGGCAAGTTCCTCTTTGCTGTTGTCCCTTTGGCCTGAGGAGGGATTCTTATTGAATGATTGGCTGGCTGGTGCCGATAAACGAGGTGTAAGGGTTATTGCCGGCATATTCGGCAAACCAGTGATTGATGCCGGTTACTATGTAAATCTAGAAAGCTGCGGCGTATCTTCTCATGCCAGGCTGGCAAAACAGTTAAATGTGGTTATTGGTGATGACAAAGAAGTGGTTATCGGTGAAGTGGACAGCAATGGACAGACCGAAGGTGTATGGACTACGACCGGGAGTATCGTGCTAATTGCCAAAGAGTACATAAAACACGATATGTGGGGGCATGCCCTGATTGCTGCTTTGGGTGAAAGCCGGTTCAGGCAGTTGTGTGCCGATAATCCGGTACTATCCTATTTGATAAAAAAACGTTAAAGGAAGGAAACGATATGACTGATATTATGATTACCGCTAAAGAAGTAAAAGGACATTGTGCGGCCGGGCTTAAGGTCGGTGACAAAGTGGTGCTGCGGGGAGCGACCATTTCACTGCAGGAAAGCGATGCGGTTTGCAGCTTTGCGTTTGCCAACATTTATCCTGCGGTGTTTGCCGCCAGGCTGGGAAAAGATCTTAAAGAGCTGGGCTTGGCAACACGAACGGTGCAATGCATTGATCCGGGACCTCCCTATAGTGAAGGTGGCACCGTACTGTTTGAGGTAAAAATCATCTAATGGACAATAATACGCAAAAAAATCTGCAGCAGCAATCTCTGCTGTTGACTCATCTGGAGCTATTGCTGGTTGTGACAATTTGGGCCGGCACCTTTATTTCAACCAAGTATGTTTTGCTGGAAATTCCTCCTGCCCTGTCCGCTTTGTACCGGTATGGTATTGCCTCGTTAATCTTGCTGGTGATTGATTATAAGAATCCCGAAACCATAAGGCCTTCGGACTATGGCCGGATAACCTTTTTAGGAGCCACCGGTGTAACCTTGTATTACTTGCTGCAGCACTACGGCATCAACTACACCAATGCCACAGATGCTTCTATTCTGATCAGTCTTTCGCCGGTCTTTATTGCCTGTATTTCCTGGACTTTATTAAAAGAAAGGGTCAAACCTGCTACGATTCTGGGGCTGGTGCTTGCGCTGGCAGGCTGTATACTGGTAATTACCAACGGCGATATTACGATAAAGAATAATCAGGGGCGCTGGTGGGGCGATCTACTGATTTTGTTGACTGCCGTTTCCTGGGCCCTCTACAGTGTGTATGGAAAAAAAATACTGGCTGCCTATACCATCCGTACCATTGTAAAATACACTACCTGGGCGGGAACGGTATTGCTCATTCCCTTTTCCTTGCCCGAAATGGCCGGCGTGGAACATGCTTCGCTTAGTTGGACCGGTTGGCTTAACCTTTTTTATCTTGGGGGGCTGGCTTCGGTATACGGGTATTTGGCCTGGTACCGGGCGCTTGCTAAATTGCCGTCGGTCACGGTAGGCAGCTACTTGTATTTTCGGCCCTTTTTGGCCGGACTTATGGCGGCAGTCGTGTTGCACGAACGTATCAGCGGTTACATCATTGCCGGTGGATTGCTGATTATTGCCGGTACGTATCTATCCGTCAAAAAGTAACCCTGCCTTTTGGCAGGGCTTGTTGTTAATTCTCGCTTGGGTTGGCGGGGCCGGTTAAATGGTATTGGTAAAAGACCAGATCCAGCCATTTGCCAAATTTGTAGCCGGCTTTTTGAATGGTTCCCGCGTTGGTAAAGCCGGCTTTCTCATGCAGCACCAGACTGGCTTTGTTACTGCCGTCAATCCCGGCCACCAGGGTGGCATAGCCCTTTGACTCAGCATATTGAATAAGTTCCTGCAGCAGCAGGGTTCCAAGGCGTTTGCCGCGATGGTCCTTGTGGACATAGATGGAGTGTTCAATTGTATATTTGTAGGCCGGCCAGGCCCGGAACGGACCAAAGGTGGCGAAGCCGATCACCAGATGATCTTCTTCCAGCACCCAAATGGGAATGTGCGCGTTTTTTTTCGTTTCATACCAGACTGTCCGGTCTTCCAGGGTATGGGGAGTATAGTCATACACTGCCGTGGTATTAAGAATAGCATCATTATAAATAGCTAAAATGGCGGGCAAGTCGGCCGCCGTCGCATAGCGGATCATGGAAATACCTCCGTAAGCTGTTGTGAATGATAAGAGAAATATGATCGTTTTACTTCGACAGATAACTAAATCCCTCCTGCTTAAGAACAGGAGGGATTTAGTTTATGAAAAAAGAAAATGACGGTAGGCCGGAAAAATAGTTATAATAGACATATGTTATAAAGAAATGGAGCTGTAATCATGAAAGCAGTTATTTTTGATATGGACGGCGTTATTATTGACAGCGAGCCGGTCCATGCCAGTGTTCTGATGGGCGCATTAAGACAGCATGGTGCGAAACTTTCCGCCGGGGCGAATACTTTAACCCGGTTTGCCGGGATGACGATTCCTGCCATTTTTTCCGCCTTAAAGAAGGAACATCAGATTAAGGCATCGGTAGAAGAACTGGTAGCCTGCCATGAGGCAGGGCTTGTAAAATATGTAAAAGAAACTGCAGAAGAGCCGATTCAGGGAATTCTGCCATTGCTGAGAGGATTAAAGGGAAAAAATGTTCCCGTAGCCATTGCTTCGTCTTCCAGCAAAAAGATGATTGAATTGGTAGTAAATAAACTGAAGCTTACCGATTACTTTCAACAACTGGTAAGCGGGGAAGAGGTCTCGCGGGGCAAGCCTTATCCTGATGTTTATTTGGCCACGGCCAGCCGCCTGGGCATCTCGCCGGAATGCTGCCTGGTAATTGAGGACTCTATGAACGGAACTATAGCGGCCAAAGAAGCAGGCATGTTCTGCATCGGTTTTCGCAATCCCAATACTAATGGCGGTAAACAGGACTTGAGCCGGGCCGATATGGTAGTCGATCATATCACCGAAATAGAGCTGAATGACTGGTTGGTGTAAATCGTACGAAGGCGGTGGGAAAACGCATGGAAGTAGAAGCGTATATTGCCCGGCGAGTGTTGGACTGCTATTGGCAAGACGATGTTAACTGTGCGACGACGACCTTACGGGTACTGTCTGAACTATATGGAGTATCCCTGGAGAAGCAGGTGCTCCATTCGGCCGTTGGGTTGCATGGCGCCGGCGGTTTTGCCGCACAATGCGGCTTGGTGGAAGGTGGCTTACTGTTCATTGGTATATTAGGGGCAGAACGCAAGCTGACGCCAGAAGCGATCATTTCCTGCTGCTATCATTTTGCCCGTACTTTTGAGGCGCGGTTTGGCAGTCTCCTATGCAGCCAGTTGCGCCCTGAGGGATTTATAGCGGATAATCCCCCCCATTTATGTGAGGCACTGACTGCCCAGGCTATCAGCTTTGCCGCTTTGTATATAAAGAACAGTCCGGAATTTGCCTGTCTGGAAAGTACCTGCAGCACATAGATTAGTAACTATGCAGCAGTGGCGAATTAGGCCGGGCTTGTTTTGCGCATACTAGTAAGTAAGAGTGTTGTATGTCAGGAGGGACTGCTGGTATGGAAAAGATAATAGATTCTGTGGGATGGAATTTTGATAATAGTTATGCCCGGCTGCCTGCTGTTTTTTTTACGGCCCAGCAACCTGAGCCGGTGGATTCGCCTGTGCTGGTTTGTTACAATGAGGCGTTGGCGGCAGACTTGGGACTCTCTGTGGAAAAATTGAAAAGCGAGACAGGGGTGGCAGTGCTGGCAGGTAACCGGCTGCCTGATGGAGCGGCGTCACTGGCTCAGGCCTACGCCGGACACCAGTTCGGTCATTTTACCATGCTGGGAGACGGACGGGCCATACTGCTTGGCGAGCAGTTGACACCGCAGGGAGAACGGTATGACCTGCAATTGAAGGGGGCCGGCCGAACGCCCTATTCGCGGCGGGGAGACGGGCGGGCCGCGCTGGGACCGATGTTGCGGGAATACATCATCAGTGAAGCCATGCACGGGCTTGGTATTGCAACCACCCGCAGTCTGGCCGTGGTGGCTACCGGACAGGCGATCAGGCGCGAAACCGAACTGCCCGGCGCCGTCCTGACCCGGGTGGCGGCCAGCCATTTACGGGTGGGGACCTTTGAATATGCTGCCCGCTGGGGCAGCACCGAGGAATTGCGCCTGCTGGCCGACTACGCGATTAACCGGCATTTCCCCGAACTGACCGGAGCAGACGGACGGTATCTATTGCTGCTGCGCGAGGTGATCGGACGGCAAGCCGGGTTAATTGCGGCCTGGCAGTTGGTCGGCTTTATCCATGGAGTGATGAATACCGATAATATGACGATTAGTGGGGAAACGATTGATTATGGTCCCTGCGCGTTTATGGATAACTATGATCCGGCGACAGTATTTAGTTCCATTGATCATTACGGCCGGTATGCCTATGAAAATCAACCGCAAATTGCCGCCTGGAACCTGGCGCGTTTCGCCGAGACCCTGCTGCCTCTCTTGGCCGCCGAAGAAAATATGGCGATAGAGCTGGCTCAGGCGGCTATTGCCGAATTCCCTGAATTGTACCACCGTCACTGGCTGGCCGGTATGCGGGCAAAGCTGGGCTTATCTAATGAGGAAGCGCAGGACGAGACGCTGGTGGAGGACCTGCTTGCTTTGCTGCATAAGCAGCAGGCTGATTATACCAATACCTTTCTGGATTTGACTTTTGATACTCGCCAGGATACCAAATTATGGGCTGATTCCGAATTTATCCGCTGGCATGAAGCCTGGCGGATGAGACTGGCCCGCCAGCAGGAAACCCCGGAGGCGGTACGGCAGCAGATGAAATGCCATAACCCGGCGCTAATCCCCAGAAATCACCAGGTTGAGGCAGCTTTGGACAGCGCAGTCCGGCTGGGAGACTATCAGGTTATGGAAAGACTGCTGCAGGGCTTGGCAAGACCTTACGAACATCGCCCGGAACAGGCCTGTTATGCAGAGCTGCCTCAACTCTCCGGCCAGCCATATCGGACTTTTTGCGGTACTTGAAAAGTTGGCTGTAAAACGGTAATACAATCATAATTTTAAAAAATAACTAAACATAAAGTTTATGTCGAATTTCAAACAGGATTTTTCCGGTACGCATAGAATAGTAGCAAAGTCATAGGGAAAAGACACAGTCTATTTAGAAAATGCATGAATGTGATGTTCTTGGCATGGCAGGAGGAGATAGTATTTGCCTGATAATATGGTGCAGCTTGTAAATGTAGTAAAAGAGTTTGAAGATAATGTAGCAGTGAACGATCTTTCCATTGATATTAGGCGTGGCGAGTTTTTAACTTTGCTCGGCCCTAGCGGTTGCGGAAAGACGACAGCGCTGCGAATGATTGCCGGCTTTGAACAACCCACCCGGGGAGAGATTTATCTCGACGGCGAGAATGTGGTAGGGAGGCCTCCCTACAAGCGGGTGGTTAACACGGTATTTCAAAATTATGCTTTGTTCCCGCATATGAACGTAGCGGAAAATATTGCTTTCGGTCTAAAAATGAAAAAGACGGCTAAAGCGGAAATCAATGAGCAGGTTACCAGAATGCTTAGTCTGGTGCAACTGGAAGCCTATGGAGAACGGCGACCCAACCAATTGAGCGGCGGGCAGCGGCAGCGGGTGGCTATTGCCAGAGCTCTTGCAACTAATCCGAAAGTCCTGCTGTTGGACGAGCCGCTGGGGGCGTTGGATTTAAAATTGCGCAAGCAGATGCAGTTGGAATTGAAGCATTTGCAGCAAAGATTAGGCATTACCTTTATTTTTGTGACCCATGATCAGGAAGAAGCGCTGATTATGTCCGACCGGATTGGAGTCATGCACCGGGGTAGATTAGACCAGCTTGGTACACCCAGTGAAATATATGATAAGCCCCGTACTATTTTTGTGGCTGATTTTATCGGAGAGACCAATCTTTTCAGTACGGTTGTCACGAAATGGGACGGTAATACGGCTTATGTCGATGTGGAGGGGTGTAGTGTTCCGGTTGATGGAACCGGGTTGCGGGCCGGTGAAGCCGTTACTTTGTCGGTGCGTCCGGAGCGAATTAGGTTGAGCAGTCAGCCTGAACCGGGATTTTTTTATTTGCAGGCCCGTCTTAAAGAACGGATTTTTGTGGGAACCGCCTTGAAAACAGTGTTGGTTCTACCAACGGGAAGTGAAGTAGTGGTCAGTGAACAGGCACTGGCACCGGTTATTTCGGAACAGGATGAGTATTACGTTACCTGGAATACGGAAGCAGCGGTGGTGATAAGAACTGAATAAGAAACTGCCGTTTATAACTCTTTCGCCCTTTGTTACTTGGATGAGCGTTTTTTTGGCGGTACCGTTATTGCTGGTGCTGATGGTCAGTTTTTGTAAACGCAGTCCTTATGGCGACGTCCTGTACCAGTTTACGCTGGATAATTACGGCCGCATGCTGGACCCCCTGTATCTAAAGGTACTGTGGAGTTCCCTTAGCATTTCACTGGCGACTACCATTTTATGTCTGCTTTTGGGTTACCCCTTTGCGTATTTTATTGCCCGGGCCCGGAAGCGTTACCGGATATATTTGCTGATGCTTACCATTGTTCCGTTCTGGACCAATTCACTGGTCCGGACTTACGCCTGGATTGTACTCTTAAGAACGGAAGGAATTATTAATTCATACCTGCTGAAACTGGGGCTGATCAGTCAGCCGCTGGCCATGCTCTATAACCAGGAGTCGGTGCTGCTGGGGATGGTTTATATGCTGTTCCCTTTTATGGTGCTGCCGCTGTATGCTTCCATTGAGAAAATGGATAGGGCCTATTTGGAGGCCGCTGCCGATTTGGGGGCCAATCCGGTTCAGTCTTTCCTAAAAGTGACTGTGCCTCTGACGCTGCCGGGCATTATCGCCGGGTCGCTGCTGGTATTTGTGCCAACGCTGGGTTACTTTTTCATCCCTGACTTGATGGGCGGCAGTAAAATTATGCTGATCAGCAATTTGATTAAAAATCAATTTTTAACGGCCAGGGACTGGCCCTTTGGCGCGGCACTGTCTATTATTCTCATTTTACTGACACTGGTGTTGATTGCCATCTACCTGCGTGTGTTAGGAAAACAGAAAAATCCGGAGGTGTTTTAATTGAAACAAAGTCGGTTTCAATGGGCAGCGACGGCCTATCTGTTTTTCGGATTTTTGTTTTTGTATGCGCCCATCTTTATGTTGATTGTTTTTTCGTTCAATGACTCAAAGGTCAATGCAGTATGGACAGGTTTCACGTTTAAATGGTATTTGCAGTTATTTTCCAATAAAGGAGTGCTGGAAGCAACGGAAAACAGTCTGGCTATTGCGTTGGTCAGCACGTTGGCGTCGACTATGCTGGGAACGGTAACGGCCGTGGCGATGTACAAATTCAAGTTCAAGGGGAAAGGCGTACTGGACGCGCTTTTGTATATTCCCATTGTCATTCCGGAAATTGTGATGGGTATCGCCATGCTGGCGCTGTTTTCTATTTTGCAGGTCAATTTGGGCATGGCTACGCTGATTATCGCGCATATTACTTTTTGCTTGCCCTTTGTTATCTTAGTGGTTCGGGCGCGGATGCAGGGCTTTGATCCCTCGCTGGAGGAGGCAGCCATGGATTTGGGTGCCAACGCCTGGAAGACTTTTCTTCATGTCACGTTGCCGATTATTTTGCCGGGAATTGTTGCCGGAGCGTTGCTGGCGCTGACATTATCGCTTGATGATGTCATTATCAGCTTTTTTGTTGCCGGTCCGGCCAATACGACATTACCGCTTAAAGTATTTTCGATGGTCAGGACAGGAGTTAGTCCGGAAATTAACGCCTTATCCACATTGTTGCTGTTAGTTGTCCTTCCCCTGGCTGTTATTGCCGAACGGATCAGGCATAAAAATAGCTAACCCTGTCATAGGAGCATAGCGGATAAGCTGCCGGTGTCCAAGTATTCTTCCCTTTTGGTTGATAAATAAATTTGCGTGTTAGGAGGAAAGATATGTTGAAAAAACTGCAGGAGAGCTTATGGATTATATTGCTGGCAGGCCTGTTAAGCGCCCTTTTGCTTGGCGGCTGTGGCAAAAGCGCCGATAGTGGCAAACCGGCGGCAGAAGAAGCCAAAGAATTGAACTTGTTTATTTGGTCTGAGTACATACCGCAGTCGGTGATTGACAAGTTTGAAAAGAAATATGGAATTAAGGTAAACTATACCACTTATTCTTCTAATGAGGAAATGCTGGCCAAGCTGGCGGCGGGAGCCTCACAATACGATTTGTCGGTTGCTACCGATTATATGGTGGAGATCCTGCGTAAGAAGGATATGGCTCAGCCGATTGATTTGGGCAATATTCCTAACTTTAAAAATATTGGCGACGAGTTTAAAAATACGGCTATCGATCCGGGCAACAAGTACACCGTACCCTATATGTGGGGAGCCGTACCAATTGCTGTCAATACAGAGAAAGTGAAACATCCGATAACCTCCTATAAGGATTTATGGAGCCCTGAGTTTGAAAACTCGCTGGTTGTGCTGGATGATCAACGGGCCATCATTGGTGCTGCACTGAAAAAACTGGGCTATTCCCTCAACGAAACTGATCCGGCTAAATTGGAGCAAGCCAAGGAAGAGCTTAAAAAGCTGATGCCTAATATCAAAGCTTTTGACAGCGACAGCCCCAAGACGCTGCTAATTAATGGCGAGGCTAAGGCCGCACTGGTATGGGGGGCCGAAGTCTCGCTGGCGGTCCGGGACAATCCGAATATCAAGGTTGTATTCCCGGCGGAAGGCATGTATTTATGGCAGGATAATTTCTTTATTCCTAAAGATGCACCGCATAAAAAAGCCGCTGAATTGTTCATTAACTTTATTCTTGAACCGGACATCAGCGCCGAAATATCCAAGGCGTTCCCTTACGCCAATCCGAATCTGGAAGCACATAAGCTGATTGATCAGGCTATTTTGAATGATCCGGCTGTTTATCCGCCGAAGGAGGAACTGGCTAAAGGCGAGCATTTAAAGGATGTTGGCGAAGCGACGGCTATATATGACCGGATTTGGTCAGAAGTGAAGCAAAAATAAAAATTGCAGATAAAAGGAGCGATTGTTATGCTTAGCGAAAAAATGCAAAAGGCGCTCAACAAACAGGTACAGGCAGAAATGTATTCGGCCAATTTGTATTTGGCAATGTCGTCGTACTGTGATTTTAAGGGCTTAAAAGGCTTTGCTAACTGGCTGCGGGTACAGTATCAGGAGGAAACAGCTCACGCCCTGCTGCTATTGGATTATGTGAAAGAACGTGGCGGCAAGGCAGAAGTCCTGCAAATTGACGCTCCGGCAGTTGAGTTTGGCACGATGACGGAAGTGTTTAAGACGGTTTTAAAGCATGAGCAGCATGTTACCGGATTAATTAACGGTCTCTATGAAGTGGCCATTCAGGAAAAAGACTTTGCGGCTCAAATTTTCTTGCAATGGTTTGTCAATGAGCAGGTAGAAGAGGAAGCCAATGCCACTGACATTCTTAGTAAACTGGAGGTAATCGGTGATAGCGGTGTAAACGTGCTCTATCTGGATAAAGAATTAAGCACCAGAGTATTTGTACCGCCTTCCATCAGTAACGCTAATTAACGGACGAAGAATAAGACCGGGGAGCAAGCAAACTCCCTGGTCTTATTTTTTATGGAAAAAATTTTTATTGGCCGGCAAAACGGGAAAAATGCAGGCGCGCCAGGGTCCTGCCGCAGGGACAAGGCGACCGGTCCAGACAGGCAAAATCAGCGGTGCGATAGCGGAGCAGCGGCATACCTTCCCGGGTCAGCGTTGTAATGACCAGTTCACCGGTTTGTCCGTCCGGCACAGGCAGGCCGGTGTAAGGGTCGACAATCTCGGCATAGAAGTGATCTTCCTGTAGATGCAGGCCGTTTTGCTCGGGACACTCAGCGGCTATCCCCATAGACAGAATATCGCCATGGCCATATAGCGTGTAAATGGGGGTGCTGTACGCTTGCCGGAGTTTATGGCGCAGAGGGTTGTCCAACTGACGGGCGTCACACAACAGACTTAGCAGGGGAAGCTCGCTGGTAGAAAACCCGAGCGTGGTCAAAGTTTCCGCCAATTGGAGAAAGGTTTCCGGACTGGCAAATAAGGCCGTAACGCCGAATTTAAGTATGCTTTTGAGCAGTTCTTTGCCGTTTAGCCCATGCTGCTCAATGACGGTAGCGCCAATTCCTTCCGCTGCTGTTTGCAAAGCGGGAGCATAGGGCATCATTTCTTTAGCGGCGACTACCATAAAAACAGAACCGCTGGAAATCTGGCCGGCGACCAGGCTGCGGGCTAAGAGTTCCAGGTGATTGGCCATATCCTGCTGAGTCAGGCCGACTGCTCTGCTGGTTGCTCTCTGCTGGAAGCGGGCAATGGCGCTGACAGGAACGGTGAGTAACCCATAGGGATAATTAGCCGCTAAATCGGCGGTAGTCAGAAAAGGAAGCCTGGTTATCGTTTCGACGGTTTGCAACATAGCAGGTTGTAACTGACCGGTGGACAGACGTTGGTGGTAAAAGCCGGTCTTACGATAGGCCCGTTCGACGATGGCTCGCAGCCTCTCCGCCTGTAAGGCTGTCTTTTCCTGTAAGGGCAGGGCCTCTAGGGCCGGGTTTAACATCATATAGTTAGCCTCCAAGGTGAATATAATACGATTCTATGAGTACCATAGCTTTTGACCGTGCTGTTGTCAAGTATTATCACGGCAATAAGGGAATACCTGCCATATATCTCTGGCAGGTATTCCCTTATTTTATTGCAAAATATCGGGAAAAGTTTTAAAAGTTTTAATTGCTAAACAGAAACTAAATAATTTTTTGCGAAAATAAGATGAATTTTAGAATTTTATCAGCACCAATATGTAAGGAGGAAAAACAATGAGCACGTTGACAACAGCCATCAACTCCAGTGGTACCACTACTTCATCTACCGCTACCACGACAGCCAGTTCCAGCAGCGATACGCTTGGTTACAGCGATTTTATTACCTTGTTGACGACCGAGCTAAAGTATCAGGACCCCACGGAATCGCAGGATAGCTCACAGTATATCTCACAGCTGGCTCAGCTTAGCACCTTGTCGCAGCTAAATACTATCAGCAATTCCATTAGTAATGTACAAGCATTGAATATGATCGGTAAAACGGCTACTTATGAGTATACCGATTCTTCCGGCAACACATCTACCGCCAGTGGCACCGTGGATTCGGTGATCAGTTCCAGCGGGTCTACCTATCTTAGCATTGATGGTAATGCGGTTGCCATTGACAAGGTGGTAACCGTGCAAGACAGCTCCAGCAGTTCCAGTACTTCCAACAGCGCCAGTTGATAAAAGATTCAGCCGGACTCCAAGAAGAGAGGCTGCACTATTTCTGAACGACAGATGAAATAGTACTACATATATTTGGGAGGTAATTACTATGATGCGCGCCATGTACTCCGCTGTGTCGGGGATTAAGGCACAACAGACCAGTCTTGATGTCATTTCCAATAACATTGCCAATGTGGATACTACCGGTTATAAATCGCAGCGGGTAAGCTTTAGTGATCTTTTGAGTCAGACTTTAAGTTCGGCTTCCGGTTCAACCAGCACTTCGGGTGGCACTAATCCGGTACAGGTTGGCCTGGGAACCTCGGTAGCCAGTACCGATACCATTATGACAGTGGGCAGTACTCAATCGACAGGAGTAGCAACTGACCTGTCGATCAGCGGCAACGGCTTCTTTATTGTGAGTGGAGGGTCCCAGAGTCAGTATCAGTTTACCCGGGATGGCGACTTATCTTATGATGTTGACGGCAATCTGACTGTCAATGGTTATAAGGTATGCGGCTGGGAATCGTACACAACCGATTCGAATGGCAATAAAGTATATAATACTAACGGTTCGGTAGAGCCGATCAACCTGTATTCCGATTCGTACAGCGGCAATAAGAAGTTAATGGCGGCTAAAGCAACTACTAAGGAAACGCTGTCCGGTAATTTGAAGACTAGCGCAACGGTCAAAGGAACGGCATTGAATGATATCGGAACTATTTCGCAGACCGCGACGATTGCGACGAACAGTACGGGAATTTCCAGTCTTTCCTCGACAACCGGTCTGACCCAGGGAAAAACGTATACATTAGCGCTGGCAAATCCTTCTCAAACGGTAGCAATTGGTTCTACTAATACAACTGGTATTACCAGTATTTCTGCTCCCTCTGGTCTAACGACAAGCAGCACTTATACGATTAAATTAACTGCCGATGGTTCAAACTTTGATATAACTTGGACGGATGCCAGTGGCAATACGGTTGCCTCGAAGACAAATGTAGATTTAAGTAGTGGAAGTACCACGTTGAATGGATCGAACGGGGAAACAATTACAATACCTGCTGGCACAGTGACTGCGGGTACAATGACGTTTACTGCCACTAATACTTTTGATGTCACAGTAAAGGACGCCAATAATACTGCGATTATTACGAAGAGTGGAGTGGATTTAAGCAGCGCAACTACTTTGACAGGCACGAATGGAGAGACCATTACCTTGCCGGCCAGCACCAGCGCAACGGCAGGGACCATGACATTTACTGCCGCTAACAACAAAGATCAGACGGCGACGATGACCGTATATGATGCTCAGGGCAATTCGTATGATGTAAGCGTAAACTTTACTAAAAGCTATTATGATTCGTCCACCGGGCAAACCAGTTGGTATTGGGAAACCTCATCCGGCGACAGCAATGTAGCCTCAGTAACAGGCAGCGGTTATTTACTGTTTGATTCAAGCGGTAATTTGGTGACTACTGATAACTCCTATCCTTCTACTGCGTCCGTTACCGTATCGCCCGGCGGCAGTTCGCCTGTTACACTGTCACTTGATTTCTCTAAAGTAGCTTCCATGGTATTGAGCAGCGGGGACAGCAGTGTTACTTCCAGTCAGGACGGTTACGCGGCAGGGACCTTATCTGGTCTGAGCATCGGTTCGGACGGAACGATAACCGGGAGCTACAGCAACGGACAGACTCAGTCGTTAGCGCAAATTGCGTTGGCCAATTTTACCAATCCGGAAGGCTTGGAAAAAGTCGGTGACAACTTGTATGTTACTACCGTCAATTCCGGGGCGTTTACCGGTGGTGTGGTGGCCGGCAGTAACGGTACCGGCTCGCTGAGCAGCGGCACGCTGGAAATGTCCAATGTGGATCTGGCCGAGCAATTCAGTGATATGATGATCAGCCAACGGGCTTACCAGGCTAACAGTAAAGTTATTACCGCTGCCGACCAGTGCCTGCAATCACTGATCAATATGGTCAGTTAACTGGCAAGGATAGGGAGTTGACAATATGAGTTCGACTTTTGGTACATATAAAACGGCCTATTCGGGTATGTATACCAGCCAGGCCGGTTTGGGAGCTACCAGCAACAATCTGGCTAATGTAAACACCACTGGCAGTTCACGAACGCGGGTGTCGGCTGCCGATAAAGTCACCGCACAGTCCAGCGGTTCGATGGGAACCGGTGCTGATGTGAGTTCTATTACACGGATCAGAGATCAGCTTTTGGATCAGACCTACCGGGCTCAGAACAGTCAGGCCAGTTATTGGTCGGTGAAAAATGGTAATTTGGAATATATGCAGGAACTAATGAGTGAATTTGGCACAACCGACAGTTCGTCGACTGCTTCATCATCAGGTTTGCAGGCAACGATTGAGGGTTTTTTTAACGATTGGTCGGAACTGGCGAAAGATCCTTCCAGTCAAAGCACCCGGCAAGCGTTGGTGGAGGCGGCCAACTCCCTGGTAAGCAATTTTTCCGAGCTTGATCAGCAGTTGCAACAGCTGCAGCAGGATGCCTGCAACAGTGTTAAAGACGGTGTGGACAGCTTGAATAATCTGGCTTCAAAAGTGGCTGTGTTGAACGGTCAGATCAGTCAGGCCGAAGTGGGCAACAGTGGCGAAGCTTCCTATCTGGAAGATCAGCGGGATGAGTTACTGGATCAAATATCCAGCCTGGCTAATATTAGCGTGACAACCGGTACAGACGGTACGGTGCAGGTCAGTATTGGCGGCACGGCCTTAGTAGACGGTACAAAGACGCGGACTCTAACGGTGGCCGGTGACGGTTCGATAAGCAGCCCGCTGCAGGTGCAATGGGTTAATACGGGAAATAAGGCAGAGATAAGCGGCGGCAGTATCAAGGCTTATCTGGAAGACGCCGAGCAGACCGGCTATAGTGATATAGCTACAGCTACGTTACCTTATAGTTACAGTACGGATAACACCAGCTCAATCAGCACTTTGCGGCAGGGTTTAAACAATTTGTTGACGACGGTTGCTACGGAAGTCAATTCGCTGCTTAGCAGTGGAACTGATCTGGACGGCAACAGCGGCAGCAGTATCGGCGGATTTTTTACCCCTGTTGATTCCGGTAAGGCATTGGGCATTACCAATATCCAGGTTAATCCGGCCATTGTCAGTGATACGGATAAAATCGCTATTTCTGCTACAGGGAAAAAGGGGGACGGAACTATCGCCAAGGCTATTTCTAATCTGACTGGCGGTGATTATTTTTCTTGTAATGGTCTGGCAATGAACAGTACGGAATTTTATGCTGCCTTAACCTCATGGATTGGTACGGCAGGCAGCAATGCCAGCAGTAATTACAGTACCCAATCCGCTTTGGTAACGCAGATTGATACCCAGCGTCAGACTGTATCAGGTATTTCGCTTGATGATGAAATGTCGAATATGATTGTTTATCAAAACGCTTATAACGCCAGCGCCAAAGTATTAAGCACGATTGATGAGTTGGTGGCCGGCCTGATTAGCGATTTAGGCGGCGAATTATCGTAGAAAGGGGGAGGTCTGATGGCTTCCACATTTATGGGACTTAGTATTGCGGGACGGGGTCTGTCCGCCAGCCAGGTAGGCCTAGCGGTTACTACGAATAATATCAGCAATGTGAATACAACCGGCTATTCCCGGCAGGTGGTTAATCAAATTGCCGTTGGCCCGGCCGCGGTCTATAGCGGCAATTATGTGGGCGGGGGAACGGATGTTACCTCAGTGGACCGGGTGCGCAGTTTCCGGCTGGATCAGAAATACTGGCAGGAAAACAGTTCGCTTAACGAGTGGTCGACCAAGGACAGTACTATTGAGGAACTGCAAAATGTACTGGGCACATCGATTGATTCCACCACGGAAGGCTTTGGCGGCACTCTGAACGCCTTCTACTCCGCCTTGAGTGATGTTTCTTCCGATGCCGGCAGCTCTTCGGCCAGGGCTGAGTTGCGGGAAACCGGCGAGGCGCTTTGCAGTTACTTAAATGATGCGTCAAACCAGCTTACCCAGCTCCGGTCGGATATTAACAGCGATATCAATACCTCGGTGAATCAAATCAACACCTATGCCCAACAAATAGCCAATCTTAATCAACGGATCACCATTGCGGCCAATTCAGGCGCTTCTACGAATGAACTGGAAGATCAACGGGATACCTTGCTTGACAGCTTGTCTGCGTTAACCAGCGTGCAGGTGACACAGGTACAGGCTGGTTCCGGTGACAGTTCGTCGGCTTCTTATTCATATACGGTCACGATTGGCGGTGAAACCTTGGTCAATGGCTCCACTGCTCGCCAGTTAGAGACATATGCGATCAATGATAGCAGTACGGAGGATGGACTATACGGTATCCGCTGGGCCGATACGGATAACTCTTTCGAGACGGGAAGCAGCGGTTCATTGAAGGCGCAACTGGATTTGCGCGACGGCACCGGTGAGAATGGTGAGTATAAAGGCATTGTCTATTATCAAAACCAATTGGATGATTTTGCCCGGACCTTTGCCGAGGCATTTAATGAAGGAATCTATAAAGACGGCAGTACGTCCTCTTATGGTAGCGGTCATGCGTCAGGCTATGGCCTTGATGGTTCGACGGGAGTCCGTTTTTTTTCTTATGATGACAATTCGTCTAACGATTTAATGGCCAGCGGAACGGGTACAGCGGCGGTCTATAAAAATATCTCGGCGGCTAATATCTCATTGTCTTCAGACGTTGAGAACGATTTAAACAAGATAGCCGCAGCTTCGGCCAGTGGCGAAGAGAGCAATAATGAAAACATTCAGGCTTTGATTAGCATTTGCAACGATTCGGCTATGTTTGCCAATGGGACGCCGGTGGATGCCTACAATTCGATTATTACGGCTATGGGAACTGCCGGTTCCTACGCTTCGCAGCAAAATACGATTAAAACAGATATTGTGGACTATGTGGATAAGAGCCGTTCTTCCGTGTCCGGTGTATCTTCCAATGAAGAAACCGCCAACCTGACAAAATACCAGCAGGCATACGAAGCGTCAGCCAAGAGTGTGTCCACCTGGAGCGATATTTATGAAACGACTATTGATATGGTCAATTCCTGATGGCTTAAAATCATATGAATAGGGGGGGTTGTTATGCGAATAACAAATAATATGATTGTTGCCAACACGATCAAGAATCTGAATAATAGTGCTTCCCGGATGAATGAGGCGGAGGAACGGATTTCCACAGAAAAAAAGATTTCGTTGCCGTCCGATGATCCGGTCATTGCTACCCGGGCGATTAAATACCGGAGTTATGTGGATACGGTTGAACAGTACCAGAAAAATACTGATGACGTAACCTCGTGGCAGTCAACAACCGATGGAGCGCTAAGTGACTTGAGCGATATCATGGGACAGGTTAGAACTTTGGTGGTGAAAGCCTCTAGCGACACCCTGTCCGATAGTGATAAGTCGGCTATTAAAGAACAAATCAGTGAACTCCAGAAAAATGCCATTGATGTAATGAATACCAGCTATGGCGGACGGTATATTTTTGGCGGCTACAGTACAGGAGATGCTCCTTATGCGTTGAAATCGACCAGCTTGACCGACAGTAGCGGCGATAGTATTGACGTAAACCTGGTAACCTTTAAGGGGAAATATGTGAGCTTGGAGGGCATAGATTCCAGTGCCACCGACAGTTCTATTGAAAGTGCTATCAGTGCCAGCAACGTTTACTCCACGTCTTCCGCTCAACCAATTAAAGTCAATGTTGGTTTTGATACGGACGTCACGGTCAATGTAGAAGGGCAGGATGTGGTTGGCGGAGCAGACAGTAATTTATTTAATACGTTCAATAAAATTTTATTGGCTTTAAACGGTAATACCAGTTACAAAACAGCTACAGTTGATACGAGCACCAGCCCGGCCACGACTACGGTTTCAACTAGCAGCATCAGTGATATGAGTGATCTGCTGACCGATGTTGATGCGGATATAACCCGGATTTCCACGGCCCAGTCGACTCTGGGGGCCAGTATGAAAAACGTCAGCATGATTTCCGACCGGCTGGATAATGCCTACACTACCTACACGACATTGATGAGCAACAATGAGGATGTGGATATTAGCAAGGCCACGATTGAGTCGTCCAGTGCGGAAGCGGTTTATAACGCGGCTTTAGCCGTCGGCGCCAAGGCGATTAGCAAAACTTTGGTTGATTACCTGGCGTAGTGTTGTTTGAATTTTTTACAAGGGAGGGGTCAAGGTGTCAAGTTCAAGCAGCAGCATTAATATGAGCACGGTCAACGGGACAACCCGGGTAACTGGCCTATCGTCGGGCATTGATGTCGATTCCATTGTAACGCAATTGGTAACGGCGGAAAAAGAAAAGAGCCTGTATAAGATGCAGAAGAAAGAGCAATTGGCCGAATGGAAGCAGGAGGATTACCGGACGATTACTTCCGACATTCAGGATTTTGCCGATAAATATTTTAACGTTACCTCTTCGAGCAGTTTGTTGAGTACGAAAAATTTTAACCAATATACGGTGACCAGCAGCAGCAGTGCTGTGACCGCCAGTTATACCAGCGAAGCCAGTGCCGGCACGCATACGGTGACCGTCAGCCAATTGGCGACGAAGGAAACCATGCAGAGCACTGCTAGCCTTTCGAAGGATGTACAGGGTGATTCGGCCGTTAATTTTTCCAGTTTAAGTGGAAAAAGCATTTCGCTTGCTGTCGACGGGACTTCCTATGGTGTGGATTTGTCCAATGTAACCGATCTAAATTCTCTGCAGGATGCCGTAGATAGTGCGGTGGGGAGTGGCAAAATCACGGTCAGTGAGAATAGCTCCAATATATTGAGTTTTACCGCTGCTGACAGCGGTGTGCAAAAGATTGCGATTAGCGCACCCGGTTCTGGAACCAGCGGTTTGTCTTCCCTGGGCTTCGGCAGCAGCGCCATCCTGTCCAACCGTTTAACGACAACCAGTACTCTGGGCGATATTGCTAACCAGCTAAATTCGGAGTTGACCTTTAATTCTGACGGTGAAATTGAATTAACCATTAATGGGACATCCTTTTCTTTTGATAAGGACACAACCTTAAAGGAAATGATGAGTGAAATCAACTCCAGTGATTGCGGGGCTACCATAGCCTACAATGATACATCAGACAAGCTGGTGCTAACCGCCTCTTCGACCGGTGCCGGTAACAAATTATCGGTTACTGAAGGGGATGGCAGTAACTTTATCAGTACCTTCCTGGGCAGCACCACCGCCGGGTTGGATGCCAAGGTAACGGTTGACGGGCAGTTGATGACCCGCAGTTCCAATACGATTACCGAGGCTGGTGTCACCTATACTTTTAACAGCACTACGTCAAGCGGCGACAGTGCCACTGTCAGCCTAACCCAAAATGTAGATGGCATCTATGATCTGATCAATAATTTTGTTACCGACTATAACAGTCTGATTGACACGATTAACGGCAAGCTGCAGGAAGACTATGATTCGGACTATCCGCCGCTGACTGATGATGATAAAACAAATATGTCGGAAACGCAGATTAGCACCTATGAAGCGAAGGCAAAGGTCGGCATGCTGCAAGGAGATTCCACCTTAAGCAGCTTTTTGAGCGAGTTGCGTTCCACCTTCCTGGATTCGACTTCCGGGCTGTCTTCGAACATCTTCGACATCGGACTGGATACCAGTGATGATTACAATGACAAGGGAAAACTGACAATTAATGAAGATACATTAAAAGAAGCCATCCAGGATAATCCGGAAACGGTGATGAACATTTTTACCAAGCAATCGACCAGTTATTCCGGTACTACTTCCGAGAGAACATTAAGTTCTGCCGCTTTAGCAACCCGGTATAAAGAAGAAGGGGTCGCCTATCGGTTTTATGATGTAATCGCCAAGTATACCTCCACGATTCGGGATAGTGGAGGTAATAAGGGACTTTTGCTGCAAATGGCCGGTGTCAGCGGTGACGCTTCCAATTCGGATAATCAGCTTACCGATCAGATTTCCGATTATGAGGATAAAATATCCAAGGAGAAGGACCGTCTCAGCACCTATTCAGACAAGCTGTATACGAAATACAGCAACCTGGAGACCTATATTAATCAGATGAACGAGCAATTGTCCTCCTTATCGTCCATGTCGTCGTAATGGGGGAGGTTAAAATCGGATGGACCAGGAGATTATCAGTTTATTAACAAGAAAGCTGGACATACTTGATCAGATTGCCGATAATACCGAGAGGCAGGGGCGTTTCATCAAAAAGCAGCAAATGACCGGCTTACGGCGCCTGCTTAGAGAGCGGGAGACTTTGATTAAGGAACTGGGCGATATTGTGGAAATATTGCGGGAAAAATCAATTCCGGCCGGTGACTGTGAGGTCCATTCCTTGCAAAAAAATATTAAAGGACGGCATGCTGAAATTTTAGCTGCCTGTCGGCAGGTGCTGCAAAGTGCCCAGTCGCTTAAAGGGGAGATCTTTTCCCAGCTACATAGCACCCGTACCTCGTATCGGCTTAATTCGCAGTATATTTACCAGTGGGAACGTCCAGTATCGCGCGCCCGCATTAATGCGAAGGTATAGAGTCTTTCCATAGATAAAAGTAACGGCTATTGCGTCTTGCCATGACGCAATAGCCGTTACTTTTAATCGCTAACTCCAAAGCGAAGCTAAAAGTCTCATCTTTTACAATCCTCCGATTACGTGGGATTGGGGCCGGCAGGAGAGAAATCATGTAGCCCGGGCAAGTAAAAAAAGAAAAGCAGGCAACGATCGGTGATCGTTCTGCTTTTCTGATCAATAATTACCGGAGCAGCCAATTAGGATTGCAGCAGTGTCAATACCGACTGCGGTCGGGAGTTGGCTTTGGCCAGCATGGCGGTTGCCGCCTGAGTCAGTGTGCTCAGCTTGGTGTAATTGGCCATTTCCGAAGCCATGTCGGTATCGCGGATCAGCGAATTGGCAGAGGTTAAGTTTTCGCTGGACGTCGACAGGTTGTCCGTAGTGGAGCTTAAGCGATTGACCACAGCTCCTAATTTAGCCCGTTCGGCTGTAACCGTGGCTACAGCCGTATCAATTGTTTTGATTGCCGTGTTGGCTGCAGCTTGTGTGTCAACCTGAATGCCCTGAACGCCAAGCGAGGTGGCGTCCATATTACCAATATTAATCTTAATATCCTGACCGGTATTGGCACCAATTAAGATGGTCGCGGTACCGTCAACCGATTTATCCTTGGCGGCAACGGTTTGGGTGAAGGAGGACAATGCATCGGTAGCGGCTGTATTATCAGTGTAGGAAGTGGTTGTATTGCCATTGGAGTCTGTAGAGGTTGTCTTGCTTTGGACAGTGATAGAAAGGCCGTAAATGGCATTAGAACTACCTGTCGTTGCTGCTGTGACTTGCAATGAACCTGTGGAAGATACAGTAAGACCAAGGTCACTGGAAACATTTCCTTCCGCTACTCCGTTTTTGTTGTAAACACTGGCAGCGGTTAAGCCGGATAGTGCCGTAGTAGTAGCGGCCGTTAAAGTTGACGTACGGAACTGGCCGTCTTTCATATAACTAATAGTGATTTTATCGCCCGACTTAATACCTAATGAATTACCGGCAGTGTCAGTTAAGCTGCTAAGAGTAGCGCTTGTAGCGCTTAGTGTACTACCGGCCGTAAGAATAGAAGAGTTTGATAAAACATTTGCTGTAGCGGAATTTTGTCCTGCACTTAAATTACCGTTCAATAGTTTCTTGGTATTGAATTCGGTAGTATTGGCGATATTGTTGATTTCAGTGGTTAGGGCATCCACTTCGTCCTGAATGTTGGAGCGGTCGCTGTCGGTATTTGTGTCGCTGGCCGACTGTACTGCCAGTTCGCGCATCCGCTCCAGAATGCTGTTGGTTTCTTCCAATGCGCCGTCGGCTGTTTGCACCATTGACGAAGCATTTTGCGCATTATCGCTGGCTTGGTTCAAGCCGTTGATCTGATTGATCATCTTTTTGGAGATGGCCAGACCGGCGGCGTCATCCGACGAAGAGTTGATCTTGTAGCCGGAAGACAGTTTTTCCAATGAACTGTTCATTTGGTTAGTATTGCGGTTCAATTGATTCCAGGTGTTTAAAGCCGATAAGTTAGTGTTGATAACCATTCCCATGATAAAATTCCTCCTTGATTTTTAAAATTGAGCATCCTTGCCCATTTTTAGTGTCGGTCCATAAGTTTATTCCTTATTTTCCGGCAGGTTAACATGCTGAAGTGCTTGAGAAGCCTCCTTTCTGTTAATCTATTTATGTTTTCGCAAAGAATTATTTAGTTTTTATTTAGTTTTTGAAATTTAAGATAATTATTTTATAAAAAATGCAGGCAGCTTTTGTAAGCTGCCTGCGGAAAGCGTTGAAAAAGAGATTATTGAGCGGCTTTTGCCGTAGCGGAACTGTTTTGTAGGTAATAACCGATGCCGCGTACTGTTTTTATATCAGGTAAATCTAATTTTTTGCGCAGATAGTGAATATAAAGATTAATGGTTTCCATGCCGGTATCGGAATTATAGCCCCAAATTTTTTGCATAATCCGTTCTTTTGTGACTACTTGGCCGGAATTGCGAATTAAGAGTTCGAGCAATTGGGATTCTTTTACAGTCAAATGAATCTTTTCGTTGTTCTTGATGACTTGCCCACGGACAGAATCGAAAATTAAATTGCCGATGACCAGAGTGCTTTTGACCAGGTCTTTGCTTTTGCGGCGCGTCAATGCTTTCAGCCTTGCTACCAGTTCTACCGCAAAGAACGGTTTGACCAGATAATCGTCGGCACCGGCATTGAGACCTTGGGCCCGGTCCTCAGGGGAGCTTTTGGCCGTCAGAAAGAGCACCGGCGTATCATAGCCAAGCTCACGAAACTCTTTTAACAGAGCTAAGCCATCCTGCTGGGGCAACATGCGATCCAAAATAATTACATCATAAATTCCGGTACAAGCCATGTCTAACCCTTTTTCTCCGTCCTCGGCGGTATCGACAATAAAGTTGTTTTTCTTTAATAAATGGGATAGTGCTTCGCTCAATTTTACTTCATCTTCTACTAATAATAAACGCATATGAAACATCCTTTGCAAG
Source organism: Propionispora hippei DSM 15287 (assembly GCF_900141835.1). Classification (NCBI taxonomy): domain Bacteria; kingdom Bacillati; phylum Bacillota; class Negativicutes; order Selenomonadales; family Sporomusaceae; genus Propionispora; species Propionispora hippei. The sequence goes on from NZ_FQZD01000005.1 coordinate 211,574, forward strand.
CACAGCCTTGTGAAGTTTTCCCCTCCCTGGGTTTCTAGTATTATTTTCCTATATGAATCTTTGTTTTTCGTTTAGAAACTACAGATATTGTCAAAAAACATTAAAATATAATACCTTTTTAAGGTAAAAGCTTCATCCACTACCTAAATATTTTATTGTTAAAAAGGCAGAAGGCGAAAAAAGAAGCCGGTGCAGGATTTTCTGTCTATCCTGTACCGGCTACACCCTAAAAGATCACAGCCGTATATGTATCAAATTAACTCTGATTGTTTTATTGTTATACACCCTTATGCAAAGGCAGGCGAACCGTAAAAGTTGTCTGTAAGCCCAGTGTACTGTCGGCCTGGATGGAACCGCCGTGGCTGTCGACGATCCATTTGGCGATGGCCAGTCCCAAACCGGTTCCCCCTTTGGAACGGGAGGGGTCTACCTGAAAGAAACGGTTAAAGATTTTATTTAAATATTCGGGTGGAATGCCTTCGCCGTAATCGGTTACAGTAAGTGAGGCTATGCGGTTGTTTTTTCTTAGTTCTACAATTATTTTTCCCGTATTTGGCGAATGACGCATGGCGTTATCTACCAGAATCCCGGCAACCTGTTTGATTTTGTCTTCGTCGCCTTTTACCGGCAGCGGCTGATCAGCAATAACTTGCAGCAAAATCCCCTTGGTGAGCGCCAATGGCTTAAAGGATTCCACTGTTTGTATAATAGCCAAACTGAGATCAAAGACTTGCTGCTCCAGGCGCTGTTCGTGGGAATCCACCCGGGCCAGGAACAGCAGTGAGTTAATCAGCTTAGTCATTTGGATGGTTTCTTCCTGAATGTTGTTCAGCCATTTTTGCTGATCAGCGACTAGCTCCTGGGGACTGTCCAGTACGATATCCAGATTGGTTTGCATCACGGCCAGCGGTGTCCGGAGTTCATGGGAGGCGTCAGACAAGAAATCCTTTTGTTGCTGTAGGGCATGTTTGATAGGCTGCATGGCCTTGTCGGCCATATAGGCACTGCTAAAAAAGGCAAGCGCCAGACACAGCACACCGGCAATGCTTAAAGCCGTCAGCAACTGGTTCAGCATATGTTTGGCGTGTGCCAGGTCTTCCATTATGATCACTGACCCGTTTTGGCTTGGTAAGGAAGATTTCAGATAAAAATAACTGGTTTCTTCAAAGGCAACAGTGCCTTCCTGCTCAGCCTGGTTCAAAATTTTTTGAACCAGTTGTTCTATATGTTCCGGTTCGGAAAAACGGTCAGGCGGTTTAGTGGTAATGTTGCCCGCACTATCTGTTTTTACGTAAAAGACATGGCGGAAGAACTCCGGCGGTGGGGGCGGCATAGAGGGTGATGCGGCGCGTGAAGCAAGAAACGGGGGAAGATTGTTCCCGCCGGATTTTATATCTTCCATTAGTTTGTGGGAGCCTATTTCGGCCCGGTGAATCATGTCAGACTGGATAAAATAATAAGTGCCTGTGTTTAGCCCCACGAAAATCAGGAAAATGATGGCAACATTAATCAGAATCAGTTTAAAGCGCAGTTGCTGAAACATATTGCTTCTCATCCTTTAAAAAATAGCCGACGCCCCGTACCGTCCGAATGCAGTCTGTTGCTAATTTTTTTCTTAGATAGTGAATATAAAGATCCACATTGTTAATTTCGATTTCCGAATTATACCCCCAGACTTTTTCCATAATGCGTTCCTTGGTAATAACTTGTCCCTGATTGATCATCAAGAGTTCTAATAACTGTGATTCCTTGGTGGTCAGATGAATGGAGGTACCGTCTTTGAATACTTCACAACGCAGCGGATAAAAAAGAAGATTGGCCGTCTGCAGGCAGTCCCCTACCATGGTCTTGGTTTTCCGGCGGGTTAGTGCCCGGAGGCGTGCCAAAAGTTCATCGGCAAAGAAGGGTTTGATTAAATAATCATCCGCACCGGCATCCAATCCTTCGACCCGGTCCTCGGCGTTATCCCTTGCCGTCAGGAAGATGACCGGCGTATCCAGTCCCAGGCTGCGGATTTCGCGCAAAAGGGAAACACCATCCATTCCGGGCAGCATGCGATCCAGAATAAGTACTTCATACATGCCGGAGGAGGCTCTCTCGATTCCCGTTTCGCCATTCTGCGCCGTATCGACCAGATAGCCGTTTTTTTTCAGCAGATAAGATAATGATTCAAGCAGCTTCCATTCATCCTCGACTAACAATATTCTCATATTGAACTCCTTTACAACACAGCCCTGTAGAAAATTGTCCGTCCCTGGATTATTTTACATTCTATATTTTATTAGAAATTTCTTTGAAATGCATTTGTTTTTCAAAGAAAAGTCAAAGACAATTAGAAAAAATATGCCGATTCCTCTTGCAATATACGTTTTATGGGAAAATAGTAAAAAACTTGCGGCCAATAGGTGCATGATCGGTGTGGAGCTGACGAACAATAAGCGTTAAAGGAGGGATGAACCATGCGCGAGGATAAGACGGACAAGCAAACGGCCGACGAAGAGCAAAAAGCAGGAGGGTTCGTGCGCGACGCACTGAACCGGGAGCAAGCTGTCATGGCGAAAGCAGCAAATGGTCAAGGAGAACTTAATCCGGATAAATAGACAGGGAGCCTGCTTAGCTAACAGAAGCAGGCTCCCTGTCTTTCAAATTGCCCTGAGGGATATCAATATAAAAAAGGACTTTTACAGAGGGGAATAGAATGAACTAACATATCTCTAAATTCCGTATGCAAAAGGCAGGTAATTGATTTGTCGGATATAATTGAAATTCTAAACAAGGCGGAACGCTTGCATCAACTGGAGAAACCGGAGATCGTCGCCTTACTTGCCAACCGCGTGGAGGTCGCCGAGCTATTTGGGGTGGCCGACCGGATTCGGCAGCGCTATGTGGGCGATGAGGTACATTTACGCGGCTTGATTGAGTTTTCTAATATATGTAAGCAAAATTGTTTGTATTGCGGGCTGCGCCGCGATAATCAAGATATTAAACGATACCGGCTAGAACCTGAAGCCGTCATCGAGTTAGCGGCCAAAGCAAAGAGTTACGGTTATAAAACTGTTGTTTTGCAGTCCGGTGAAGATGTCTATTATACGGTGGAAAGGCTGCAAACTGTGATTCACGGCATCAAGGATCTGGGCTTGGCCTTAACGCTTAGTCTGGGTGAAAAAACGCGGGAGGAATACAGGGCTTATCGAGAGGCCGGTGCAGACCGCTATCTGCTCAGGATTGAAACGACAGATCGGCAGGTATATGATCAATTGCACCCCGGAATGAGTTTGGCTAACCGGCTGCGCTGCTTGCGGGACTTGCGGGACTTGGGTTATGAGGTTGGGACAGGTATCATGGTGGGATTACCGGGGCAATCATTGGAATCTCTGGCCGAGGATATTTTGTTTTTTAAAGCAATAGATGCCGATATGATTGGGCTGGGGCCGTTTATTCCCAATCCGGCTACGCCGTTGCGGGCAGCGGTGGGCGGTACATTTGAACTGGCGCTGAAAGTGATGGCCATTACCAGACTGTTATTGCCTGACAGTAATATCCCGGCTACCACAGCCATGGAGACATTAAACAAGCAGGGCAGAACGATTGCCTTGCAGAGTGGGGCCAATGTGGTCATGCCTAACGTGACAGAAGGAGAATACCGGCAGTTATATATGTTATATCCCGGCAAAATCTGCATTAATGATACGCCGGCGCACTGCCGCCAATGTATCGGCGGCAAAATTGCGGCCATCAACAGAACCATAGCGCAACATGCGGGTTTCCGCAACGGAAAAAACCTGGGACAGTTATAACTGTCTCAGGTTTTTCTCATACTATGAGGCAATAATAACAGCCGTTCTAACAAACGGCAATTTTGCCTGGAAAGGATGAAGACTATGAAAAAATTTATTCCGAAAAGGGTATTCTTTGAGCCGCAAGCGTTGGACTATCCACTGGGCCAAGAAATGTATGAGCGGTTTCGCCAAATGGATATACCGATTAAATTGACCGGCTCTCATAACCGGGTGACCGGAATTCCGGGAAACTCGGCTCAGGAAGCTTTTCGGGAAGCAAAGCAAACGCTGGTTGTTGGTGTACGAAAAAGTACTGACTTTGTTACCTGCAAACCCTCGGCGCATTACCAACTGCCACTGAATACCAGTTGCCCGGGCATGTGTGAATATTGTTATTTGGCGACTACCCTGGGGAAAAAGCCGTATATTAGAGTATATGTAAATATTGAAGATATTCTGGCCCGGGCCAAACGGTATATGGAAGAACGGGCACCGGCTATTACTGTTTTTGAGGGAGCCGCTGTTTCTGATCCTATCCCGACGGAACATCTGAGCGGATTGCTGGGCCGGACCATCGCTTTTTTTGGTGAACAGCCATGGGGGCGGTTCCGTTTTGTCACGAAATTTACTGATGTCGCCTCTTTGCTGCCGGTCAGACATGCGGGACATACCCGTTTTCGATTCAGCGTTAATGCAGCATCGGTTCTGCAGCGGTTCGAACATGGAACCCCGGGACTGTCGGAACGGGTGGCCGCCGCCCTGGATGTTGCCAGGGCAGGATATCCACTGGGGTTTATTCTCGCGCCGGTATTTAAGTTTCCCGATTGGCGACGGCAATATCAAGAAGTCATCACCTTGCTGCAGCAAGAAATGGCTAAATCGGCAGTCGTCCCCGACCTGACGTTTGAAATCATTACACATCGGTTTACCAAACGGGCGAAAAACAATATCCTCGACTTATATCCCCACACGCAACTGCCGCTTGATGAAACGGAGCGGATGTTCAAGTATGGGCAGTTTGGGTACGGCAAATATATTTACCCCAAAGAGGAGCAGAAGGAACTGAAAGACTTTCTGACGGGGGAACTGCAAGAGCGGTTTCCGGCGGCAGCGATCGAGTACTTTGTGTAATTTATAGATAAAGTATTGATAAAAGTGTCGACTTTTAGCAGGATTATTAAAAAAAAAAAAGAATTTTTACAGGTAGTAATAATGACTAGGCTCGGTTGGATAGATCGGCGTGCCACGTAAGGTTTTTTTATGTCTGATTATGTTGACATGTGTTAACCGCCCAAGCTGTCCTGCTGTCAGGAAAGACCTGATGCATGGCCGAACGCTTCCGGAGCTATGTTTACTGCACTCCGGCGACAACAGAATCTTTAAAGCGGCCGGAAATGGATCATTTGGTTTGCGGCAGTATATTCCTGACGTTTTAACAATACGGTGGAAGATGGGCGCAGGACAATGATGTATTTGTAAGTTTTATTTTGGGTTAGGAGGCCGAATTTTGGAAAAGTCGACAGCAATAGGAATAGTGTTAGGTTTATTAGCCGTTGGGGTAGGCATGGTGTTAAAGGGAGCCAGTTTGACGGCATTGAATAACCCTGCTGCCTTTTTAATTATCATCGTAGGTACCATTGCCTGTATTTTTAATGCTTTTCCGCTTAATGATATTAAAAAGTTTCCCACGTTAATAAAAATGCTTTTCAGGCAGCCGCCGCAATTTCCCAAAGATGAGTTGCTAAAACTGTTTGTGGAATTGTCGCAAACGGCCAGACGGGAAGGGATTTTGGCGCTAGAAAACCGTGTAACCGAAATTCCCGACCCTTTTTTGCGTAATGGTCTGGCTATGGTTATTGACGGACTTGATCCTGATTTTGTCGGTGATGTGCTGGACGCTGAAGTACATAGCATGGAGGAGCGGCACCGGACTGGCGCCTTGATATTCTCGCAGGCCGGCGGGTATGCGCCTACCCTTGGTGTATTGGGAGCCGTTGTAGGGCTGGTTGCCGCATTGGGCAACTTAAACGATATTGATAAGCTGGGTCATTCGATCGCGGCTGCTTTTATCGCGACGATGCTTGGTATTTTCACCGGCTATGTACTCTGGCATCCGTTTGCCAATAAGCTGAAAATGATGTCGAAAATTGAAGTGGAAAATAAAAAAATGATGATTGAGGGAATCCTGTCACTACAGGCCGGTGATTCGCCTACCGCGATTGAGGCGAAGCTGATGGTGTTCATACCGCAAAGTCAAAGAGCGCTGTTAAAGCCTTCGGAGGAGAAAAATGGCTAAGAAGAAACATGAGCAGCATCATGAAGAACATATGGATGAGACCTGGCTGATTCCTTATGCTGACTTGTTAACTTTATTGCTGGCCGTGTTTATTGTATTGTTTGCCTCTTCGCAGATTGATCAGAAAAAGTTTGAACAGATCGCCCAGTCGATGAGCGCGGCTTTTGGCAGTGGCAGTCCGGCTATTCTGGATAGCGTCAGAGTTGATTCGGCCAGTCAGCAAGCGCAGGCCGGTGAAGATGCCGAATCGGCGAAATCAGCCAAAGAGCAGGCGTATATGCAGGAGAGTGCCCAGCTTACCCAGGTAAAAAAACTCTTGGATCAGTACATACAGGACAATGGTTTGACTTCGGAATTGCAAACGGTGATTACTGACGAGGGTTTAGTGTTGCGGATTAAGGATAATGCACTTTTTCTGTCGGGCAGCGCTGATCTGGTGCCTGAATCGCGTCGCATGGGGGCGGAAATTGCCAAGATGCTGATGCCTCTTTCCCAGAAAATTGTCGTCTCCGGCCATACCGATAATATACCGATTCATACCGGCGAATTTCCTTCTAACTGGGATCTCAGTGCTAAACGGGCCGTTAATTTTGTCAAATTTCTCTTAGCCCAGGAAAAATTATCACCGGCCCGGTTCAGTGCAATTGGTTATGGGGAATTTCGTCCCCTGGCCACGAATGATACGGAAGAGGGACGCATTAAAAACCGCCGGGTGGAAGTGCTGATCGTAAGAAATTATAAAATGTAAGAAATAAAGCATGAAGAAATAACCTGTCAGAAAACCTTGCATATAGATAGCTATGCAAGGTTTTCTTATGCCGGTTTATGACTGTTGTAGCCGGACTTGGCAAGCGGGTGGTATAAAGGCTATAATGAAGCAATGGGGTGACAAATATGATTTTAGGTACGGGTATTGATATCATTGAAATAGGGAGAATCCGGACGGCTATCGGCCGGGAAAGTTTTATAAAAAGGGTCTTTACACCGGAAGAGCAAGCGTATTGTGAAAGCCGGGGTGCGCAGCGGCCTTCTTCCTATGCGGCACGGTTTGCCGCTAAGGAAGCTGTCATGAAGGCCTTCGGTACAGGCCTGGCAGGTGGTAACTGGACGGATATTGAGGTTGTTTTGGCTAATGGCGGCCGCCCGTTGGTTCGGCTTTACGGTTCCTTTGCCCGATTGGCAGAAACTCAACAGGTAGGAGAAATTCATATTTCATTAACACATGCGCGGGAGTATGCGGCGGCACAAGCGATTCTATGGGGGAGAGACGATAGATGAAGGCGGCTATGGCGGAAGAAATGCGCCGCCTGGATGAGCAGGCGACGCAGGATTATGGAATTCCCGGCATTGTACTTATGGAAAACGCTGGAGTGGCGGTGGTCCGGGAGATTGAGACAATCATGGATGGCGTATCGGATAAAAAAATTTGTATTTTTGCCGGTAAAGGAAAGAACGGTGGTGATGGTTTTGTTGCTGCCCGCCATCTAAGCAACCGGGGCGCTAAAATTAAAGTTTTTTTATTGGCGGCGCGCGACGCCGTTCAGGGTGATGCGGCTATACAACTGGAGATTCTTATCCGGATGGGTGTGGATGTAATCGAAGTTACCGGAATACGGGACTGGGATAAGGTGAAGATCGGGGTCGCTTTTGCCGACTGTCTGGTAGATGCGCTCCTAGGGACTGGCTATGGCCGTGATATTACCGGTGCCATGGCTCAGGCAGTGGAGCTGATCAATCATGCGGGAAAGACGGTTGTGGCTGTGGATATTCCGTCCGGGGTTCAGGCTGATACCGGACAGATCGGTGCCTGCGCGGTAAGCGCTGATTATACGGTTACTTTCGGCTTGCCAAAACCGGGACTTTTGCTGTATCCTGGTGCGGCCTGCGCCGGAAAATGGACGGTCGCCGATATCGGTCTGCCGGCAGCGCTTCTGGAGACACCGGCACTGAAGCTGGCGGTGCTTACGCAGCGTGACATAAGCCGGCGTCTACCCGAGCGACGGGCGGATGCTTATAAAGGCGACTGCGGCCGTGTATGGGCAGTCGCCGGTTCAACCGGTCTTACCGGTGCCGCCGCTTTGTGTACTGCCGCGGCCTTGCGGTCTGGTGCCGGTCTGGTTACCCTGGGAATTGCCGCAGGCCTTAATTCTATTATGGAAGTAAAAGTGACTGAAGTAATGACCAGACCGCTGCCGGAAATTGTCGATGGTGCTATCGGTTTAGCAGCCTGGGGGATTATTGAGCAGGAAGCGGCGGACAGCCAGGTGCTGGCGGTTGGCCCTGGCCTTGGCCGTCAGGCGGAGACGCTGGCACTGGTGCGGCAAATTGTTGAAAAGTCCCAGGTTCCGTTAGTGCTGGATGCCGACGCGCTGTATGCCTTACAGGATCATACCGGATTGTTAGGAAAGGCAAAGCACAGGCCGGTGTTAACACCTCATGCCGGGGAAATGGCCCGGTTGACCGGACTGACAGTTGCCGATATTAATGAAAATAGGCTGGATGTAGCCCGAATGGCGGCAAATGAATGGCAGGCCATTGTTGTTTTAAAGGGAGCGCCTACCTTAATTGCCCTTCCCGGTGACGAAATTTTTATTAATACGACAGGAAATGCCGGGATGGCGACTGCCGGAAGCGGCGATGTGCTGACCGGTGTAATTGCCGGTTTGCTGGCCCAGGGCCTTTCAGGCTGTGACGCGGCTTTATGCGGAGTATATCTTCAGGGGCTGGCCGGTGATTTGGCTGCTGCAAATGGAATGGCGGGCCTGCTGGCCGGCGACCTGCTTAAGACTCTGCCTGCCGCTCTGGCACAACTGCAGACAGCCGGGTCTGCAGGCCGAAAAAGTGACGGTTGATGTCAAATATAGTACCGGAGAGAGAAAATTCGATTTTTAGCTATATTCCCATGGCAATAGTAGGCATAATTTGTTTGTTGCTAATGCATACTTAATCATGGTATAGTTAATTCTGAAGGTATATATATAAGTTGACTTTAGTATATAAATATATATAATTAAATTATAGCAAGCCATGTATAGACTGGCGGGGGTGAAGGTGTGGCCGAATTAAAACGTATTATGATAAGTATTCCCAATAGCTTGCTCCAGGAAGTTGACGGCATCATCGCCATGGAGAAATTAAGCCGTAGCCAGTTTGTGCGCGAAGCGATGAAGCGGTATATTGAAGATCGTAAGAAGCAGGCTATTCGCGACATGATGCGCAAGGGATATCAGGAAATGGCCGTTATTAATTTGTCCTTGGCGGAAGAGGGACTGCTAATTGACACGGATATGTTTGAAATGCCCACCCTGTTGGCGGAGCGTGAATAATATATGATCGTAAAGCGTGGGGACATTTATTATGCCAATTTAAGCCCGGTTATTGGTTCTGAACAGGGGGGACACCGCCCTGTTTTAGTGATTCAAAATGATGTTGGTAATAAATACAGCCCTACCGTTATTGTTGCAGCTATTACTTCGCAGATTTCCAAGGCGAAGCTGCCGACCCATGTGGAAATCAGCGCCAAACAATATAATCTGGAAAAAGATTCGGTTATTTTGCTGGAGCAGATGCGTACGATTGATAAACGGCGGCTGAAGGAGAAAGTGACACATCTGACAGAGGATATTATGACTCAGATTGATGATGCTGTGCGGGTGAGCCTGGGATTGGTCCAAATTTAAAAGTGTGGCAAGTATGGGATAGGCGGGCGACTGCCTATTTTTAATTTTTAGTGCCTTGCCCGGCTTGAATTTTAGAGTTGTTTCGCATTGAGAGGCGAAGAAGCCGATATAGCGGACATCGGTATGGCGACGCACAGGGTGGAAAAAAATTCGTAAAATAACTAAATCCTGATCTAATCAAGGGATATGCAAAGAGGTAGGTTATGCAGCTAAGCTCTAAACAACCTGTCAAAGTATTTTCTGTGCTGGTCATGATAGTTCTGTCGGTGATATTTCTGTTGGGCTGTGCTGCCCGGCCGGCTGTTTCGAACGCTGGTGAACTGGTAGTGGATGTGATTGACGTCGGTCAGGGAGATGCTGTTTTAATCCGAATCGACGGCGAAACAGTTCTCGTTGACAGTGGGGATATCCCAGCCAGGGATATCCTGGTGGCATACATAAAAAAACAGGGAATTCAGAGATTTGATAAAGTGATTCTTACTCATCCCCATGCCGACCACTTAGGAGGGATGAAGGCTGTTTTTGATAGTTTTCCGGTAAAACAAATTTACGACAGCGGGCAAACCACGACCACTTCTTTGTACAAACAGTATTTGACTGCAATAAGGAAGAAAAAAATCCCTTTTGCAGTTGTGGCCGGTGGCGACAGAATCGAACTTGGCGGTGGCGCGGTATTGCAGATACTTTCTCCGCTCAAGCCGCTGTTGGAAGGCAAGGCTGCGCTAAATAACAATTCTATCGTGGCTAAACTTATCTATGGGAATTTTTCTATGCTGCTTACCGGTGATGCGGAACAGGAAGCGGAAGCGGTCATGGTAAATGCATTTTCCGGTCAAATGAAAAGTACCGTATTGAAGAGCGGGCATCACGGCAGCAATACTTCTTCATCGAAAGAATTTTTGGCCGAAGTGGCACCGGAAGCCGTTGTGATTTCGGCAGGCGAGGGTAACGAATATCACCATCCCCATCCCACTACCTTAAAAAAATATCAGGCAATGAAAATTAAGATTTACCGAACCGATAAGGATGGTACGGTAGAAATAAGAACTGATGGCAAGGGGTATTCTATTAGCAAGGAGAGGAACTGACAATGCGCATCAAAGCTGTTGCCGACCGTTTGGAGGGAGATAAGGTCGTTTTATTGCTGGGAGACGAAGAGCTACAGATTGTTTGGCCCTGTGCTCTTTTTCCTGATGATGTTCGGGAAGGCGATATTTTTGATATAGCGGTGACTTTTGATCTTCAGGCCACACAAGAGGCCCGGGCTGCCGGTGAAGCACTGTTAAAAGCACTGCTAGCGGAAAATCAAGACGAGTAGACCTGGAGCGTTCTTTTTGTGGGATGAAATATTGGTAATTTTATCCTATATTTACTACGAAGGCCTTACATCATGCCACCCATAGCGGCAGTGATGATCTTACTTTCTTCGGCTTATTGGTAAATAACATTCGAACGTAAAGTTTGTCGGTTCCTAAGCAGGATTTTTTTAGAAAAACGCGAAGATTACCCATATATGTCGTACTATGGGAGGGTTGAGGGTGCAGCGCAAGTTGCTTTTCGCGTTTTTGATCATGATGTTGCTGCTGTCGCATATGGCGCTGGCGGCTGAGTTGAACGTTTCCCAGGCTGCTCCGGCTGTTGCAGGTTCTCCGTTGAACGGCAATGTCATACGCCAGGCAGCAGAATTGCTGAATGTGCGTTTTGCCGTCCACAATGATGCGGTAACCGGCAGCAGCAAATTGCGTTTGGTTATCGACTCCAGCGGCCCGGTTGAGGCTAAAGGGTCTCTGGTTAGCTCTCCCAGTCCTCAATTGATTGTGGATGTACAAGGTGCTACAGCGGGAAAAATAAGTAAAAGTCTGACCTTGGATGGAGCTATCGCCCGGCAAATGAATGTCCAGGCCATTAACAGTCAGACTAGCCGGATTGTGATTGCCTTGCCGGCTAGTCTCGGTGCTTCCGATTATAAAGTATTTACTTTAAAAAGTGACGCCCAGGCCAATAAGACACATCGGATTGTGGTGGATATCAATAAACCTGTGCCGGTACCGTCTTTTTCATTCACGCCGGGGCTGAAAAACAAGGTGATTGCCCTTGATCCCGGTCACGGTGGGACTGATCCGGGGGCCATTGGCAGTAATACGCAGGAGAAAACCATTACGCTGGCCGTGGCGCAAAAAGCCAAGCTGTTGCTGGAAAAAGCGGGCGCCAAGGTGCTTTTGACGAGGCAGGCGGATAAAGATGTTTTTGGGCCTAACGCCAGTGCTGTGGATGAGCTGGGCGCACGGGCGAATGTTGGCAACAATAATAAAGCCGATGTGTTTATCAGTATACATATCAACGCCTTTACCGATCCCAGCGTGGGAGGTATCGCCAGTTATTATTATCCTAAGACCGACTACGACATGCTATTGGCGGACAGCTTGCAGGATAATCTGGTAGCATCTATTTCTGGTGGTTTTAGTGATCGTGGCATCCATCAGGCTAATTTTTATGTTTTGAAAAATACGGTTATGCCGGCATCCCTGGTTGAGTTAGGTTTTATCTCTAATCCTCAAGAGGAGAAATTGATGAATACACCTCAGTTTCAACAGGAGGCGGCACAAGGGCTTGTAAGCGGTTTGGAACGTTTCTTTGCTCAAGCTGCCGTTAAAGGAGGTGGGCAATAAGATGAAGCCCCTACGTTGCAGTGGCCGCCTAAAAATTCTTTTTATCAGTCTCTTATGCTTGGGCTTGCTTGCCGGTTGCTCTCAGCAGACGGTGCCGCCAGAAGCTTCTCCCGGAGTGGAACAGTCGCAGGCTGAAAAATCCGCCGGTCAGACAACCGGCCCGAACGGACAGGTGCAGGCCGGAACCATGCGGTTGACCATTTATCATGCCAGTAAGGATGCGGAACATCTGGTTCCCGAGGTACATACGGTGCCGCAGAATACACATCCGGCTCAAACGGCATTGGAGTTATTGTTGGCCGGTACCAAGAACAAGGAACTGACAGCCGTGATTCCGGCAGGGACAAAGCTTCGTTCCATAACAGTCAAAGACCACATTGCCTATCCGGATTTTACGGATAAGCTGATAAAAGATAACCGCGGTGGATCTGCTTCTGAAATTTTAATTGTTGGTGCGATTGTCGATACATTGACCGAGTTTCCTGAAATTCAAAAGGTTCGTATCCTGGTGGAGGGAAAACCTATCGACACGATTTCCGGACATTTGGATTTAAGCCAGCCTTTGGGCCGGTCAGAGGATATTATCAAACGATAGCGGTCAAAAAAGGAGGGAGCATGCTCATGCATGCTCCCTCCTCGTGTAGTGACAGGTTCATATTTTAACCAAAGGACGCAGGATGAAGCTTCATCTGCAAGGCGAAGGAATGAAGCATAGTGGTTTCTATGCTGACTGACGATAACGCAGCAGGTGGAAATTCAAACAAATCATTTGATTTAAATATGAGCTTGTTACTACAATAATATGCAGGCAGACGGCTGATGCTGCCCGTAAGGCTTACCTTTTTACGATACTGAGACCATGCTTACGCAGTTTCTTTAGCACAGCCGTGTGAGAGAGGGAAAGCGCCTTGCCGAGTTGCCGGAGGGTCCGGTGCTGTGTTAAGGCCTTTATAAGTACGTCACGTTCCACTTTATCCAGTATTTCATCCAGGGCACATTCCGGCAGAACGGTCTCCAGCGGTGTTGGCGAGTAATCGTGATCAAAGATAATATGTTCGTTGAGCAGAATGCTGCCTGCGACCAGATTAACGGCCCGTTCAATGACGTTTTCCAGCTCACGGATATTGCCGGGCCAGTGATATTCCATCAGTTTCTGCAAAGAGCTTTCACTGATAGCGGTAACCGGCTTATGCAGTCTGGCGGCGTAACGGCGAAGAAACAGCTGGGACAGTAAAGGAATATCGTCGCGTCTGGCTTTAAGCGGCGGAATAAACAAAGGAATGACATTGATGCGATAATACAGATCTTCGCGGAATTTTCCCTGCTGAATCATTTCTTCCAGGTTGCGGTTAGTAGCTGCTAAAACACGAACATTGACCGGTATTTCCAGGGTGTCACCAATGCGGCGTATTTTTCCTTCTTGTAATACCCGCAATAGTTTAGCCTGTAGAGAGGTGGATAATTCACCAATTTCATCCAGGAAGATAGTTCCCCCGTCGGCAAACTCAAAGAGTCCTTTTTTTCCGCCTTTGGCCGAACCGGTAAAGGCACCGTCCTTGTAGCCGAACAGTTCGGTTTCCAATAAAGTATCCGGAATGGCGGCGCAGTTAAGCGGTACGAATAATTCCTTGGCGCGGGCCGAGGTGTCGTGGATGGCCTTGGCAAACAGTTCTTTACCCGTGCCGGTTTCACCGCGGATTAATACCGTTGAATCTCCCTGGGCAATGGTTTTTGCCAGTGTCGCTACCCGTTGCATGGCTTTGCTGGTATAAAGAATATCACCAAAGGAAAAGGAAGACTGGCCTGTTACCGTATAGACCAGGTCACGGACATCGCTGATGTCCTTCAAAATGGCGACAGCGCCGATAATTCGCCCGCTGCTGTCCATGATAGGGCGGCCGCTGGTCAGGTAATGGCTTTGTGTAGGGATATTGATCACTTCACAGTTATCGTAACCTGTTCCTGTTTGCAGCAAAGTCCGCAAGGGAACGATGCTGGGCGGAAACAGGCTGTCCAACGAACTTTTGACTAATTGGTCTGCGGTCAGATGGGTGATCTTTTCGGCTGCCGGGTTATGCTGCGTTATATTTCCCTGGGGATCGACCGCGATGATTCCGTCACTAACCGAACCTAATACCGCTTTAAGCTGTTCGGCTTTTTCCTGATAAGGCATTAAATCAATTTCCTGGACATCAATTACCTGAGAAATGGCTCTAATCGTTTGAAAGATGTAGAATTTGTCATCTTCTGTCAACAGATTGATTTCTAAGAAGACGGTGTTTGGTTTTACTTCCATCGAAAGAATGTTGATCTGGCGTTCGGCCAAAATACAGGAGATATCTTTGATTAACCCAATCCGGTCCACATTGGGGATTTTCAGGCATAGACTTTTCATGGTTCCTCCTTAGGCTGATAAAGACAAATATGTCGGATTTTTTAAAATATGATAAGTGTGACGCAAGGTATTGGCCTGCACCGATCAGATGATTTAATAATGTTAGGCGCGGCCGGTTCGATTTCCTTTTTTATTTCTCACAAATTTTTTCTGTGAAGTGGCATACTAATAATGCAGGAAATGCTGATATCTGGCAAGAAGTAAACCAGATGAAAACACATTGCCACTAGTACCGCGTAACCTTTAAAACCATGCATAGGCTGGCGAGGAGATTTTTCGCCAGACAAGGCGGAGGAATGAGGCATAGCGGTTTCTACGCCGATTGACGACAACGCAGTATGGCGAGAAATATTCCGCCAGAATAGTATGGTTTTAGAGGGTACACGGTACTAGCTACGTTATCAATGTAATGTTAGTAACTCAGATAAAAAATACATGGCGGGGTTTGTTTTTTTATGACAACACACAAGATTGAGGAAATTGGTGAATTTGGTCTGATTGATTTAATCAAACAGGATACCATCCAAAATCCGGGCTGTGTTATTACCGGGATAGGTGATGACGCGGCCGTTGTTCTGCCTGCGCCAAGGCAGCTCCAACTATTGACGACAGATATGCTGGTGGAAAGCGTTCACTTTGACCTTCGGACGACGACTCCCTGGCAACTCGGCTATAAAGCCATTGCGGTTAATCTTAGCGATATTGCCGCTATGGGTGGGACGCCCCGGCACGTGCTGGTTTCACTGGCGATCAATAAGCAGGTCTCACCGGATTTTGTTGTTAATTTATATGAAGGCATGAAAGAAATCTGCCGTGAGTTTAGTGTGAACATTGTTGGTGGCGATACGGTGGCTACTCCCGGTGGTGTTGTCATCAACGTAGCAGCCATGGGCGAAGTGGAACCGGGTAATATTGTACGGCGATCCGGTGCTAATCCCGGGGAGATCGTAGCTGTTACCGGGAAACTGGGCAATTCCGGTGGCGGCTTAGACTTGCTGCTGGCCGGCGACTGGGAAGACCATGATTTTGCCTGGCCGCTGGTAACTGCGCACCTGACGCCGCGACCGCAGGTAAAGGCGGGAAAGCTATTGGGTCTTGCCGGCGCTTCCAGCCTGAATGATATCAGTGACGGTCTGGCAAGTGAGATTAATGAGATTGCCGCTGCCAGTCAGGTCGGAATACGGCTTTTTGCCGGGCAGATACCGCTGTCTGACGAACTAAGGGCTGCTGCCGCTTTATTTCATAAGACGCCTCTCGACTATGCGCTGTACGGCGGTGAAGACTATCAGCTTGTATTTACCATGGAAAAAAGCAAATGGCGGGAATTGCAGGCAACTGACTTAGGTGTCGCCGTTACCCTGATTGGTGAGGTGACCAAACCTCATACCGGGGTGGTTTTGATCAATGAGACGGGCGAGGAACAACCGCTCGCAGCGCGCGGTTATAACCATTTTCGATAGATGGCGTGCTGTCCTAGTGCTCCACCAACTCTGAAATCAAAATTTCTTTAAGGGCCTTTTCCCGTTAGGTTTTGTTGTTGGTGACTTTCTATAACCGTCTATTCCGCCTTGTTTTATAAAAAAAGCGGCAAGTAGATTTACCTTTCAAAGTGACAGAGCAGTAGTCATATAACATAAGAGAAACGACAGGAGCTTACTATAATGGTAGTAATTAAAATAAAAACTTTTAAGCCGGAAGAGACTTACCGGCTAGGGGAAAAACTGGCGGCACTGCTGCAAGCTGGTGACGTGGTTTGTCTGTCGGGAACACTCGGCGCCGGAAAAACGCTGTTAACCCAGGGCATTGCGGCAGGACTCAAAATTCGAGAGGCAGTCACCAGTCCAACCTTCACGATCATGAATGTATATGATGCGCCTATACGGTTGTACCATTTCGATTTGTATCGTTTGGAGCAGCCCGGCGAACTGGCCGATATCGGTTTTGATGAATATACAGGCCCACATTCCGACGGTGTGGCTATTATTGAATGGCCTGACCGGTTTGATGGGTATATGCCAGAAGAAAACTTCTGGCTCACCATCAGTCTGGGCGAACAAACAGGGGAACGGGTGATTAGCCTGGCCGCAAACGGTGGAAATTACGAAAGACGGATTGAGAGGTTGAAAGATATTGCCAATTCTTGCGATTGATACAGCGACCTTGGTGTCCGGCGTTGCCTTGGCAACGGCCGACACGCTGATTGCCGAATTAACTTTGCAGACAAAGAAAAACCATTCGGAATTACTGATGCCGCATATTGCCCAGGTCTTGCAAATGGCGGCAGTTGATAAACATGCGCTACGGGCGGTGGCCGCCAGTATTGGACCGGGTTCCTTTACTGGGTTACGCATCGGTCTGGCAACGGCCAAGGCGCTAGCCTATGCCTTGAAAATTCCTTTGGTGGGGGTGCCGACTTTACTGGCACTGGCTTTTGCCTGCCCTGTCCCCGGCCTGTTACTTTCACCGATGCTGGATGCCCAGAAGGGAAATGTCTATCAGGCGGCATATCGCTGGCATAATGGGGAACTGCAGGAATTAGTGCCGCCGCGGGTGATTGCGTTTACTGATGTACTGAATGAATTAGCCGCTATAGATACGCCGGTATTACTGTTAGGAGAATCTGCCGCCGCTTACCGGGAAGCCATTCAGGCCAGGGGAATGCCGGTTATGCTGGCCGAACCGCATCTGATTATGTCCCGGGCCGGTAGTGCCGCCGTGCTGGCTCACCGGCTGCTGGACAAAGGAAAGACCAGCGATCCTTTTACGCTGGAACCTTTGTATATAAGAAGGTCGGAAGCCGAAGAACTTTGGGAAAAGCGTTGTGGAACCGCCAATGAGTAATATTTGCATTCGACGCATGGGGCTGTTGGATATTGACGCCGTACTCTTGGTCGAACAGGCTTCTTTCTTAACGCCCTGGTCCCGAGCAGCTTTTGAGTCGGAAATATGCAATAATGAACTGACCCATTACTTAGTCGTATGTGTAGAAAAGCAGGTAGTTGGGTATGCTGGGATGTGGGTTATCGTTGATGAGGCTCATGTTACCAATATCGCTATTTTGCCTGAATACCGCGGCAGGGGTATTGGTGAAAAATTGCTAATTGCTTTAAAGGAAGCCGCTGATAGCCGGGGGGCCGCTAGAATGACTCTGGAAGTGCGGCCTTCCAACAACGCGGCGAAAAGGCTTTATGAAAAACTGGGTTTTAGCCGTGCGGGAGTGCGGAAACATTATTATACCGATACCAAGGAAGATGCTATTATTATGTGGTGCGACAAGTTATGAGATAGATGGAAAATGGAAAAAAAGACCACTTTCGTGGTCAAAGGGTGATTGTTCACAGTAGAATATGCCGGCGGTAATCAGAGTGTTACCGGGTTTAAGCTATAAAAAAAATGTAGGGGCGGCTAGGGCCGCCCGATACATTACTACAGCTTGGATTCATATTGTTCAATCATTTTGCGAACCATGTGACCGCCTACCCGGCCGCAATCAGCGGAAGTCATTGTGTTCCAACCCTGGGAGCGAACTCGTTCGGCAATTCCTAACTCTGACGCAACCTCTAATTTCATCTGATCTAAAGCGTTTTCTGCAGACGGATTCACAGGTTTTCTCGAACGTGCCATAGTGGCTTTCTCTCCTTTTTAGGCGTGATTTTGTATCGCATGATTGTCGCCTGATTCTAATGTGGCATAAATTCGGTCGAACGATACCATGAAATTAATAGCAATACGGAGGATTACAGGATATGGGTGACGCTATACGACAACGATGCCTTACTCTTGCATTGGAAACTAGCTGTGACGAAACATCAGCGGCTATTGTTGCCGACGGGCGGGTCGTATTATCAAATATTATTTCTTCGCAGATTCCGGTGCACCAAAAATTTGGCGGTGTCGTACCGGAAATTGCTTCTCGCAAACATATTGAGAATGTGATGGCGGTGGTTGATGAGGCGTTGTCTGTGGCCGGAGTCGGCTTAAACGACCTTTCAGCCATCGGAGTGACCTATGGACCAGGGCTGGTTGGTGCCTTGCTGGTCGGTGTTTCCGTAGCTAAGGCGCTTGCCTTTGCGACAGATTTGCCGCTGATTGGTGTAAACCATCTGGAAGGGCATATTTTTGCCAACTTTTTATCGCATGCTGCTTTACAGCCACCTTTTATCGCCCTGGTAGTATCTGGCGGGCATACTTCCTTAATCCAGGTCAAAGACTATCATTCCTTCGAGCTGCTGGGGCAAACCAGGGATGATGCGGCAGGGGAAGCCTTTGACAAGATTGCCCGGGTGCTTAAACTGCCTTATCCGGGTGGTCCTCACATCGACAGGCTGGCTCAGCAGGGAAACCCGGCGGCCATTGCCTTTCCCCGGGCTCTTACAGGCCAGAAAAATTTCGAGTTTAGCTTCAGCGGTTTGAAATCGGCGGTTATTAATTACATTCATAACGCCGAACAGAGAGGAGAACGAATACCGCAGGCTGATTTGGCGGCCAGCTTTCAGGCGGCGGTTGTCGATGTATTGGTTAATAAAACCATGCAGGCCGTCCGGCAGTGTCAGGTAAACCAAGTTGTTGTAGCCGGCGGCGTAGCCGCTAACAGCGCTCTTAAAAGTGCTCTTCAGGAAGCCTGTGACGCTGCAGGACTGGCATTATACTATCCCGACCCCATTCTTTGTACGGATAACGCCGCGATGATTGCTTGTCGTGCTTATTATCAGTATTTACAGGATGACTTGGCAGATTTGCACCTAAACGCCCGGCCTGCTTTGAAATTAGGGAACCGCTGAAGTAATAAGACTATTGACCTGAGCGAGATTTTTTTTGCCTGGTAAAGCAGTAAAATGGGAAAAGGCTGGAGCTGTTTTAGGGGCTTGCTGACGCCGCCAGGTGGAAGAAGGTCCGTCAGGATGAGCGGTCAAAATACACCTGTGGTCGCTTAGACGCTTGAAGAAGAAAGATGTTTGCATTGACTGTTTTCTTGTGGCGGACTTATGTGGTAAATATTTATGAAAATTGAAGCTTTGTTGTTTTAAATTGTCCTAGGAAACAAGGAATTTTTAACCGGTAGGTAGAATAGATATACTTTGAACCATTTTTGGAGGTACTTGTATAGCCATGAGTGTAGTAGGAGATATATGCAGAAAAATAACTACACTGCAATCAACGCAGATTGAATTGTTAGAAAATATCACTGCCAATATGGGACTCATGGCAGATTTGGCTCATGCGCAGGTCACCGTATATGCTAAGGCGAGTGACAATAATTTTGTTGTTATTTTGTCTCAGGTCAAACCACATACGAGTTTTATTCAGCGTAAACCCAGCTTGCTTGGGTCGACCGTACATATTGCGGAAGAGCCGCTGGTTGCCCGTACCTTTGTTTCCGGCCAGTCTATTTGCGGACAGCGTGAATGGGCTCTGGGCATGTGGATGGAAATGCGAACTTACCCGATCTTTGATAACGATGACGATATTATTGCGGTTATCAGCTTTGAGGCCAGCTCGGATGAGGTGCGGGCAGAAGGCCATGGCATTTTAGTGGAAAGCGCGTACATGCTGCAGACAATTTTGCGGGAAAGGTCCAACCGCAAGCTGTTTCGGCCACTCTCAGCCAGTGATGGCATCCTGGTAATTGATGAGAAGGGACAAATAATTTTTGCCAATTCGGCCGCTACCAGTATTTTTAAAGTTTTAGGTATCTCGCATATTGTGGGAAGGCGTTTCTATGATCGCCATGTGGATATGCGGTTGGTTCAAAAGGCGATTCGCAGCAAAGAACCCAGTGAGGTTGAAGTGGAAGCCGGAGGAATGACGCTGGTACAGCGGGTGATTCCGATTGTCAGTGATGCCGGGCTGGTCGCCCGGGTAGTTGTTATTGTCGCCAATGTAACGGAAATAAAGAAAAAAGAAAAAGAGCTTTTGATCAAAGCGGCTGTTATTCAGGAAATCCATCACCGGGTTAAAAACAATCTGCAAACGATTGCCAGTCTGCTTAGATTGCAAGCCCGCCGGACCAAGTCGCAACCGGTTAAAGCAGCTTTGCGGGAAAGTGTCAACCGCATTCTTAGTATTTCTGTCGTGCATGAATTTTTATCGCAACAGGATGCCGAATTTATTGATGTGGCGGAAGTCGCGCGCAATATTCTGGATATGGTGATTCAAAATATGCTGGAGCCGGATTTTAACCTGCAAACAATTTTTAACGGGAATACAGTCATTCTGGCTTCAGAAAAAGCCAGCAGTTTGGCTTTGGTCATCAACGAATTAATCCAAAATTCTATTGAACATGGTTTTATCGGCCGTCGCGAGGGTATGATAGGTGTGGATATTGCCACGTTGGAAAAAACGTATCAAGTGGATATATATGATAATGGCATTGGCCTGCCTGAAGGCTTTAGCCCGCAAAATTCAAACAGCCTGGGGTTACAGATTGTGCGCACTTTGATAGAAGACGATCTTGGCGGCAGTTTTCAGCTATACGCCAATAATGGGACTCATGCGTGCATTACCATACCCCGCGAAGTGGAAGGAGGGAAATAATCATATGCAACCTTTGCGCATTGTGATAGCGGACAATGAATCGATTATCCGCATGGACTTGAAGGAAATACTGGAAGAAGCCGGGCATACCGTGATCGGTGAAGCCAACGACGGGGTGAAAGCGGTGGAATTGGTGAGAAAGCTGCGCCCCGACCTGGTGATCATGGATATAAAAATGCCGGAGATGGATGGAATTGCGGCTGCAAAAGTTATTTCCAACGAAAAACTTTCACCGGTTTTGCTGCTTACTGCATTTAGTCAAAAAGAAATAGTGGAAAGGGCAAAAGATTCAGGTGTGTTAGCCTATCTGGTCAAGCCGGTCAAAGAGGTGAATTTGTTTCCTGCAATGGAAATTGCCCTCTCAAGGTTCCAGGAAATTACCGAACTGGAGCAGGAACTGGAAGGCGTTAAAAACTCTTTGGAGACCCGTAAAATTTTAGACCGGGCTAAGGGTATTTTGATGGATGCCTATAATTTGAATGAAAGTGAAGCATACCGCCGTATTCAGCAGTATAGTATGAGTAAACGGAAATCTATAAGGGAAGTGGCTGAGGCGATTGTAGAGTCCGTCACAAAAAAAAGATAGTAAACCCGGCAGGCTGCTGCTGGGTTTTATCTCATAGGCCGCCTTGCGAGCATTGCCTGCCTGTTTAGCGGCGAGTGTGTAACTCTCAGGGAAGTCCGGTTAGGATCTCTGAGAGTTTCTTTTGCAATTTGAATAAATGAATAAATTTTCCAGACGGGGTCATACTAGGGCATGTAATCAAACTAATGGAATGATTGATGCCGAATGATTTTTACGCCCGGCGAATTATACTCTAAGGGGGAGTGAATTTCCAGCCTTTTTCCTTCTCGTCAGTCAGCCTGCTGCCGGCATGTCCCGCTTGCCCGTCTTGGGGGGCTGTGCAAATAGCTTTATCATTCTCCTGGTGTTTTAAGGCTGACAAGGTGCTAGAATAGGAAAATTATGCTCAAGTTATAAAAAAAGTGGATTTTCCCCCAGAAAGCTCTTGATTTTTTTGTGCAAATTATATATTATAATTTATGGAATTAGCACTCAACCTTAGTGAGTGCTAACAAAAAAATTATAAATGACAAACACGATAAAGGGAGGTCATTTTCATGATTAAGCCATTAGGCGACAGAGTAATTGTTAAAGTTGTGGAAAAAGAAGAAAAGACAAAAAGCGGTATTGTATTGCCGGACACTGCTAAAGAAAAACCGCAGGAAGGTAAAGTGATTGCTGTTGGCACCGGCAAGGTATTGGATAACGGCCAACGGGTTGCGCTTGATGTGAAAGAAGGCGACAGAGTCATTTTTGCTAAATACGGCGGAACAGAGGTCAAATTTGATGGACAGGACTATCTCATCCTCAGTGAAAGAGATATTCTTGCTGTTGTAGAATAATAAAAATCAATTATGGGAGGTAATACATAATGGCAAAGCAAATTATATTTGACGAAGAAGCACGCCGCGCACTCGAAAGAGGGGTAAATGCGCTTGCTAATGCTGTAAAAGTAACTTTAGGACCGAAAGGCCGTAACGTTGTTCTTGATAAAAAATTTGGTGCACCGACCATTACCAATGATGGTGTAACTATTGCCCGTGATATTGAACTGGAAGATCCGTTTGAAAATATGGGTGCTCAGCTTGTTAAAGAAGTTGCCACAAAAACTAACGATGTAGCCGGTGACGGAACCACAACCGCTACTTTGCTGGCTCAGGCTATGATTCGTGAAGGTATGCGCAATGTAGCGGCTGGCGCTAATCCGATGATCCTGAAAAAAGGCATCCAAAAAGCAGTAGAAGCTTTGGTAGCTGAAATTAAAAAGAACGCCGTAAAGGTAGAAACGAAAGACGCCATTGCTCAGGTTGCTTCGATTTCCGCCGCCGATGAAGAGATCGGTACGCTGATCGCCGAAGCGATGGAAAAAGTAGGTAAAGACGGTGTTATTACGGTAGAAGAGTCCAAGACTATGGGCACTGATCTGGAAGTAGTAGAAGGTATGCAGTTTGACCGCGGCTATATCTCTCCTTACATGATCACCGATGCCGATAAAATGGAAGCTGTGCTGAATGATCCTTACATTTTAATCACCGACCGTAAGATTACCGCTATTGCTGATTTACTGCCTGTACTGGAAAAAGTGGTTCAACAGGGCCGCGAGTTGCTCATTATTGCCGAAGACATTGAAGGCGAAGCACTGGCTACGTTGGTAGTAAATAAACTTCGTGGCACCTTTAAAGCCGTGGCTGTTAAAGCTCCCGGTTTTGGCGATCGCCGCAAGGCCATGCTGGAAGACATTGCTATCCTGACCGGTGGCAGCGTTATTACCGAAGAGCTAGGCCGTAAGCTGGACAGCGTGGAAATCACCGACCTCGGCCGGGCCCGTCAGGTTCGCATCTCTAAAGAAGAAACCACTGTAGTTAACGGTTCCGGTTCCTCCGACGAGATCAAAGCCCGTGTAAATCAAATTAAAGCACAAATCGAAGAAACCACTTCCGACTTTGATAAAGAAAAACTGCAGGAACGTCTGGCTAAATTGGCTGGCGGTGTGGCGGTTATCCAAGTAGGTGCTGCTACCGAAGTAGAATTGAAAGAAAAGAAACTGCGCATTGAAGATGCATTGAATGCTACTCGTGCCGCTGTTGAAGAAGGTATTGTCGCAGGCGGCGGTACTACATTCATTGATATTCAGACTGTACTGGATTCCCTGACCCTCATCGGTGACGAAAAGACCGGTATGGAACTGGTGAAACGCGCCATTGAAGAACCTGTCCGTCAGATTGCTAACAACGCCGGCTTGGAAGGCTCGGTTGTTGTGGAAGGCGTGAAAAAATCCGGCAAAGGAATTGGCTTCAATGCGTTGACTGAGGAATATGTTGACATGATTAAGTCCGGTATCGTTGACCCGGCCAAAGTTACCCGTTCCGCGTTGCAAAACGCAGCCAGCATTGCTGCTATGGTGTTGACTACGGAAACCCTGGTTGCTGACAAACCGGAAAAAGATAACGGTGCTGCTGCTGCCGCTGCTATGGGCGGTATGGGTGGCATGGGCGGTATGGGCGGCATGATGTAAGGTGCGCTTTACAAACCAGTAAATAAGCTGGGTATGTTGCTCCCATAACTCCAATGTTAACGATTTGTTAACGAGATTTGTAAAAAATATTAGAGGTTGTCCATAAGTTGACAAAACTTGTGGGCGACCTCTTTTTCATTGTCTTGGTGGCATGTAAATGGTTGTCCTAATAGTCGCAACATTTCACGTTCTGTTTTTTCTTAAGCTTACGGTTAATAGAGCTGGGGTCATATGATAATAAGAAGACATAGTGCATATACACTAATTTCGTGTAGCTTCATATAATGGTAACAAAGGACCGAAAAGGAGGGACAATATGAATTATCCCAGATATCGCTGGAATAAAGCGCCAAATATAATTGATTATGGCCCGAAACCTTTTATTGTAAATATAGAACAGGCGACAAAACAAAATAAGACATTTCGCACCACGATATGGACGGGCGATTTTATGCAGTTAACTCTAATGTGTATCCCTGCTGGCGGTGAGATCGGACTGGAGATTCATCAGCATCTTGACCAGTTCATTCGTATTGAAAAGGGGTTAGGTCTTGTAAAAATGGGCATCCACAAAAATGATTTGTGCTTCCAGAGGAATATCGGTGCTGGATATGCATTTATTATTCCGGCAGGGACGTGGCATAACTTAATTAATAAGGGAGAAGGTTCCTTAAAACTGTATTCAATTTATGCGCCACCTCAACATCCCCAAGGAACCGTGCATGTTACAAAGGCTGATGCCGAGGCAGACGAACATGGCTATTAAGAAACAGCCTGCAGATAGTCCGGTCAAAATTTACATTTATTGCGAATTTTTTACAAATACGATCATTACACGATATTATTGTGAGAATTAAGTTTTATACTGCAATTAATTTACTTTCCGCCCTTGGTGATGAGTGTAAAATGCGAACAGTAGACAGAGCAGGAAGAGAATTAATTTTGCCTTTAGGTGCTATGACTCGCGCTATTATTGAAATATATTATTATTTATGGCCGGATTGATCCTTATTTTTAGAGCCTCACAAAGTGAAAAACTTTTGTGAGGCTCTTTTATATGTCTACAGATGCCTTACACTTTTCTTTCGCTATTGAAAAAAGAGCTTGTTTTTAAGAAAATCCAGGTGATACAAGACCACCAAAGGAAAAACACAAAAAGCGAAACATAGGGGTAAAGCCAAGATCGGAAATCAAATAAGTTTGCATTCCTTACCAAAAGTCCATAACCAACGCTGGCGCAGGAAAAAGTGAAAATATAGGGGTAACGGAAAAGTTTCTTTTTGGGGAAAAAGTAAAGAAATAACATGACAGTTGTAAGCCAGCTTGCCGGAGAAAGAAAATTCTGGCCCCAAGCAGCAAACAGTCCCATATTCTTAAACCACATAATATGAAGAACGTTCTGAAACAGACTAACAATAAGAACATCGCCAAACGCTCCTAATAGAAAACCGTAAATAAAATATTCTTTATAATCTTTTTTCGGAATAAAAATCAAAGTGAAGGAAAAAGTCACAAGCAAATATACTGGGTAAAACAAAAGTGTTACAAGCTCCATCGTGGTTTGTTCCCTTCTTGTCAGTATTTTATAGTATGGTGCCTTAGGGGGGAGAGTTTTATGCAGGTATGGAAAGGAGCGGCGATATGAATCGATCTTTTTGCTCCGTCGGGCATATTGGAGAGCTTTGCTGCATAAGTAGTATTGGGCGAGGTTCTTGCGGATAAGGGGGCGAAAAGATGATTTTTGATTTGCGGCGGTTTAAAACATTCCGGCATTTATTTTACAGCGTAGTCGGCTTGCTGGCGATTAGTACGGTATATATTCAGGTTGCCGATCTGATTCATACCGGTCCGATTGCCATTGCCGGGACCAGGACGGATCAAAAGGTTGTGGCGCTAACCTTTGATCATTCCTGGGGCAATAAATTTACTCCGTCGATTCTGGATACACTGAAACAATATAATGTAAAGGCGACTTTCTTCATTATGGGACCCTGGGCGACAAAATATCCGGACGTTGCAAAGCGCATCGTTGCAGACGGCCATGAGGTAGGCAGTCACGGCTACCGGCATGAAAATTATGGCGACAGGAGTGCTGACTGGGTACGTGAGGATATTCAAAAAGCGCATGCCCAGATCAAGGAAGTTACCGGTGTGGAACCGGTACTGTTGCGTCCGCCGAACGGGCACTATTCCCAAAGTTCCTTGAAGACTACCGATGAACTGGGCTATAAAACGATTATCTGGAATGTCGATTCGCTGGACTGGAAAAATCCGGGAAGAGATGTTATTGTGGAACGGGTCATGAAACGGCTTAAACCGGGCGCTATCATTCTGATGCATGCTTCCGATACACCGGTGCAAACGGCGGAGGCTTTGCCTATTTTGCTGGAAAAGATCAAGGCGGAAGGCTACACCTTTGTGACGGTCGGTGATTTACTGCAAAACTATGCCGGGCAGGGAATTTTGAAGCATTGATGAAAGCTATGGTCGGGCAGTGAAAACTGCCCGTTTTGCATGGAAGCCTGTGCAATTTTTATGTCCTAGAAGGAAATGAGCTGTTTCCGGCGAAAGTAAAAGAGTTACATAATTTGAAGAAGTACTGCTCAAAATTACAAGGGAACACGAAATGAAGGTGCAACTCATATGAACTCGCTGCTAACAACGGCTTCGGCTAACATCATCTCCGGCAAGCGGCTGGATTTTGATGAAGCGATGGCTTTATACCAGCAAGGAGATCTACTGCATTTGGCTAATTTGGCCCGGTCGGTGAAGCACACCAGATCAGGCCGCCAAGTGTTTTTTAATGTAAACAGGCATGTAAATCTGACTAATATTTGTGTATCGCAATGTCCGTTGTGCGCATTTGCCCGTCTGGAGAATAGTGCCGATGCCTATCTGATGGATATTTCCGAGGTGGTGCGGCTGGTGGAAACCGCCGGACGGGAAAATCCTGATCTGACCGAGGTGCACATGGTAAGCGCACTGCATCCGGCAACTCCGTTTAGCTATTATCTAGATGTGATTGCCGCAGTCAAACGGACCTTGCCGCATATTCATCTGAAAGCGTTTACTCCGGTGGAAATTGTTCATTTTAGCAAAATTAGCGGTTTACCGGTGAAGGCTGTGCTTGCCCAGTTAAAAGCAGCCGGTCTGGATTCGCTGCCTGGCGGCGGAGCGGAAATTTTGGATGACGCCGTGCGACAGGTTATTTGCCCCGCTAAAGCAACTACGCAACAATGGATTGACGTTATTAAGGAAGCTCACCGTCAGAATATCCCGACCAATGCCACGATGTTATACGGCCATATTGAAACCGCGGAGCAAAGAATCAGGCATTTGCTGACACTGCGTGATATACAGGATGAGACCGGCGGGTTTCAGGCCTTTGTTGCTTTTCCTTTTCACCCTGAGAATACAGGGCTGAGCAGCAAGGCAAGAAGAGCGAGCTGCTGGGAAGATTTAAAACTGATTGCTATGGCTAGATTGGTATTGGATAATTTTGACCACATCAAAGCGTTTTGGATGATGCTCAGCCTGCCGGTTGCTCAACTGGCACTGCATTTTGGTGTTGATGATTTGGACGGTACCGTTCAGGAGGAAAAAATCATCCATGCCGCCGGAGCGACTACCCAAAAGGGGATAAGCAAACAGGAACTAATTACACTGATACGGGAAACCGGCTATGTTCCGGTCGAGAGGGATACCTTCTACCATCCTGTAAAGGTATATGGAGAGGATGGCTCTGATCATGCTAAAGCCTAAACTTGGACACATTAATTTTATTAACTGCCTGCCGTTGGATTATGGGCTGACGCAGGGCGGTTTTGCCCGGGGAATGGATATTTATCCCCAGGTTCCTTCGGCTTTGAATGAGGCTATTGTGGCAGGTCAACTGGATATAAGCCCGGTTTCTTCTATTATGTATGCCTTGCATGCCGATCAATTTTTCTTGCTGCCCAACGTGTCTATTAGTGCGGCCGGTGGCTTACAAAGTATCCTTTTGGTAGCCAAACGTCCAATTGAGGAACTGAACGGCGCTCATATAGCTTTGACTTCCAAATCGGCCACTTCCCATGTGCAGCTCAAAATTGTGCTTGAGCAAGCTTATCATCTATGTCCGCAATATGCTGTCAGTGCGCTTTCTTTGGCGGAAGGCGTGCTGGATACGGCCGACGCGGTATTGTTTATCGGCGATGATGCGCTGCATGCCTATTTGAACCGGCAGGACGGCTACTATTATTATGATATGGGGGCCGAGTGGCGTAAGTTGACGAATCTTTCCATGGTATATGCCGTATGGGTCGTTAACCGTAAGTTTGCCCAAGAAAATCCAGCGCTTGTGCAATATGCTTATGAACAGGTAACCGGTGCTTTCGCTTATGGCTTAACGCATGTTGAGGAAGCTGCTGCGGCCAGGGAACGGCACGCTCCGTTCAGTGCGCGGCAAATCTCTGATTATCTAAAGCTATTGAACTATGGCTTTACGCCGCAGCATGAGGAGGCTTTGCTTACTTATTACAGGCGTGCCCAGACGCTTGGCTTGCTGTCGACTGTTCCGGAATTGAGAATGGCGGAGGTAATGCTATGACGGATCGCTTGACGGCAAAACAAGGACAAGCTTTATTGGAAAAGGAAGATATTTTAGCGTTAGGTCTGGCGGCTGATGCCAGACGAAAAGAATTGCATCCCGATAATGTAGTTACTTTCATTGTGGACAGGAATATTAATTATACCAATATTTGTGCCAGTGAATGTCATTTTTGTGCCTTTTACCGGCAGCCTGGCCACCAGGAAGCCTATTTGCTGCCCACCACGGTGATTCTTGATAAAATAAGTGAGACCATGGAGGCCGGCGGTACGCAAATTATGCTGCAAGGCGGCCTTAATCCTGCTTTGGGCCTCGACTATTATACCGGTCTCTTGCAGGAAATCAAAAAGCGGTACCCTATCACCATTCATTCCTTTACGCCTACCGAAGTGCTGTATGTCGCCAGAAAAGAAGGCTTGTCCGTCGGTGAAACCTTAAAACGGCTGCAGGCGGCGGGATTGGATTCCCTGCCGGGCGGTGGGGCGGAAATCCTGGTCGATGAAGTGCGGCAAAGAGTCAGCCCCAAAAAAATCAGCGCCGGCGAATGGCTGCAGGTAATGGAAACGGCCCATGCGGTTGGGTTGAAAACGACGGCAACGATGGTGATCGGCATGGGAGAGACCTATGCTCAGCGGATAGAACATATGGATAAAATCCGCAATTTACAAGAAAAAACAGGCGGTTTTCGGGCCTTTATTATGTGGTCCTATCAGCCGGGCAACACTAAGCTGGGCGGTGAGAAAATTTCAGCCTGGGAATATTTGCGTACGCTGGCGATTGCCAGATTGTATGTGGACAATGTCCGTCACATACAGGGTTCCTGGGTGACTCAGGGCGAACGGGTCGGGCAGTTAACCCTGGCCTTTGGTGCGGATGATCTGGGCAGTATCATGCTGGAGGAGAATGTGGTCAGGGCGGCCGGTACGGCTTATCAAATGTCTATTGACAAGATGACCGGCTTGATCCGGGCGGCCGGCAAACAGCCGGCGCAGCGTGATACGGCCTATCATATCATAAAACATTTTTCCGAGGTGAAACCATGACTATGGTAAAAGCAAGTTATGCAATTATCGGCGGTTCCGGGACTTTGTCCAGTGATTTCCCGGCCGGCATGCAAGAGGATAACATTACAATATTGGACGACAATCTGGAGTTTGAAACTCCTTATGGCGTAAGTCCGGCCTTCCGGCTGTTTCGTGTGGATGATAAACAGGTGCTTACCTGCAAAATGCACGGCTGGCGCAGCGGCGTCAGCCGGGCTGATGCCTCCCGGCAAATCTTCTGGGTGTTCAGGGAAGCAGGAGTCAAACGGATTATTTCCGAAGGCGGGGTCGGTTCGGTTAACCATCTGCTTGATCCCCGTGATTTCGTTATTCCTCACGATTATATAGATATGTCGCTGCGGAAGGATGTCGGGCTGGAGGGACGGTATTTACTGATTATGCGTGATTCCCTGTGCCCCGAAATCCGTTCGCAATTGTTGGAACACACGCGGCAGCACTACGAGGGGCGTATTTTTCAACGCGGCGTGTATGCCGTGACCGACGGGCGTCATTTTGAAAGTCCGGCGGAAATTGCCATGCTGCAGGGACATGCTGATATTGTAGGTCAGAGCCTGTGCCCGGAAGTCTATCTGGCCCGGGAAATTGGAGCCTGCTATGCCGGATTGTATTTCGTTGTCAATTATGGTGAAGGTGTGGTCAAGGATTGGTCCCATCAGCAATTAAGCGATATTTTTTACGATGATGCGCCGCTGATTGGCCGGATACTTATTGATACCATTCGTCAAATGCCGGTGGAGGGAACTTGTGGCTGTAGCGAATTAAGGAAGGAAACCTTGCTAAAAACTATTTACAATAAGTAGGCGGATATGATATAGTACGCTCTAAGTAGGAGGGATTGTTACATTTATGAAACATAGTGAATTGGTAATAATTATGGATTTTGGCGGCCAATACAGCCAACTGATTGCCCGCCGGGTTCGCGAATGCGGCGTATATTGCGAGATCGTGCCTTTCAATACGCCTATTGAAAAATTGGCTGCCATGAATGCAAAAGGGATTGTTTTCTCCGGAGGCCCATCCAGTGTCTATAGTGAACAGGCTCCTGTCTGTGATACGAAAGTATTCGAAATGGGCGTTCCTGTTTTAGGAATCTGCTATGGGATGCAATTTATGGCCCATACGCTGGGGGGCAAAGTCTCTCACGCTGATACCAGGGAATATGGTAATACTAAGCTGTATGTCGACTTGAACCAGGGTATTTTCAGTGAAACAGAGAAGGAAACGCAGGTGTGGATGAGCCATGGCGACTACATTGAAGCGGCTCCGGCCGGTTTTAGCGTAACTGCCCATACTAAGAGCACGCCGGTGGCGGCTATGGCTGATGAACAAAAGCGCATTTATGGTGTGCAATTCCATCCGGAAGTGGTACATACGCCGGAAGGCATGAAGATGCTAAAGAGCTTCCTGTTCAGTATTTGCGACTGTAAGGGCGACTGGAATATGGGGTCCTTTGTGGATCAGGCGATTCAGGCCATTAAGGCGCAGGTGGGCAATAAGCGTGTTTTGTGCGCCCTGAGCGGCGGCATTGATTCTTCGGTGGCGGCTGTGCTTGTTCACCGGGCCATTGGCGATCAGCTCACCTGTGTATTTGTAAACCATGGTTTCCTGCGCAAGGGAGAGCCGGAACAGGTAGTGAAGACCTTCCGTGACGGTTTCCATATGAATCTGGTCTATGCCAATGTGGTGGACCGTTTTATGAAACGGGTGGAAGGCGTTACCGATCCCGAACAGAAGCGTAAAATCATCGGTGAAGAATTTATCCGGGTTTTTGAAGCGGAAGCCGAAAAATTAGGCGAAATTGACTTCTTGGTACAAGGCACTTTATATCCGGACGTTGTGGAAAGCGGTACGGCTACGGCAGCGGTGATTAAAAGCCACCACAATGTGGGCGGTTTGCCGGAAGACATGCAGTTTGCCCTTGTCGAGCCGCTGCGTGATCTGTTCAAGGACGAAGTGCGGGCTCTGGCCAGAGAACTGGAACTGCCGGAAGATATTGTTTGGCGCCAGCCTTTCCCGGGACCGGGACTGGCTATCCGGATTATCGGTGAAATCACCGAAGAACGTCTGGATATCTTAAGAGAAGCTGATGCCATTGTGCATCAGGAGATCAAAAAGGCCGATTTGTACCGTAAGGTATGGCAATCCTTTGCCATTTTGCCGGCCATGAAAAGCGTCGGAGTCATGGGCGACGAGCGCACCTATGCCTATACGGTAGGGCTGCGGATCGTATCCAGCGAGGACGGTATGACCGCTGACTGGGTACGGTTGCCGTACGAAGTGCTGGATGCTATTTCCCGCCGGATTGTTAACGAAGTGAAAGGGGTCAACCGGGTTGTGTACGACATAACCTCCAAACCGCCTTCCACGATTGAGTGGGAATAAAGAATATGTCGTAGGGCACTGCCATTTATCCGCCAAAGGGCAAAATGGCTTAGCCTGCCGACATAGAAAAAACGACCTTGCATTAAAGCTTTTCGAAGCTTGTGCAAGGTCCTTTTTTTATCCTCAACCCGCGTAAACACAGGGATTTCTGCCTGCTAAAAAGAGCGGTCACCATGGAGTGGCGGGCATTCCTGGCGAAGTCAGGGAGAATACAGGGAAATGCCCTTTGGAGCATAAATGGCTTAGCCTGCCGACATCGAAAAAACGACCTTGCATTAAAGCTTTTTACGAAGTTTGTGCAAGGTCTTTTTTTATCCTCAACCAGCGTAAATACAGGGAAATGCCCTTTGAAGAATAAATGGCAGTGCCCCAAGAATAAAGAGTCTATAAACCCTTATAAAGTCGGGGTTTATAGGCTCTTTTTCTACCCCGCGCACTAAAGGAATTTCTGGCTTTGTGGACTGCATCAAAATCACTTAACACTGATACCGCAAGCTATAGGCTAAATAAAGGATTGGGATATAGAGCAGTAAAGAATACTTGGCGTTTGAGGGAATTATCAGCTTTGAGTGAGCCGCTGCCGGCAGAGAAATATTATTCTTATACTCAGGGAGCTAAATAAGCCTTGTCATTTAATTGTGTTTATTTTGTATGCTACATTGCTATGTATTGGGACATACTAAAATAGATTTAGCAGAAAGATTAAGGGGGATTTTAATGGACATGCGGGACCATACGATCCAGGGGTTCCTTGCTGGACTAATTGGCTCTATGGCTGAAATGTTTTTTACTCTTACTATGTATTACGGATTTGGGTTAACTAAATATCGGTTCATGGATTTTGCAGGGATTATAAACTTTAACCAAATACCAGATAGTTTATTAGTAGCCGTTATTGCGGAGTCAATTGTTTATATTTTTTGTGGATTTCTAGGGATAGTCTTTATAATGATGCTGAAGGTTTTGGGTAGACAAAATATTATATTGAAAGGTACTCTTTTTGGTGTTTTATACTGGTTTTTAATCAATGTTTTTCGTCACAGCATTTAGGATTGAAGGATTGTACCCTACTAATTTCGTGACATCGACGGTACATTTAGTAGGAGGATTAATCTATGGAACAACTACCGCCTATGTTTATACTTATTTAGTCAAAGCGTATAAACAAACAAGTGCGAATCTCATTCCACAGCCAGTACTTAAACCATTAGTACAAGAAAATCAAAATGAAAAATAGATAGATTGTACAAGATGACTCTATTGAGCCGTCTTAATGTAGGCAGGGCAGCGTCTATAAGTAAATGCTTGCTCTTTTTATCTTACTACCTTTTGTTTATACGTCTGTTTCTGTCTCTGATTTTTCAAGGTGGGAGATTTTATCGAATAAATTGCGAACGGTTTAATCATATTATTCTTAATGAGAAGAGGAGGCCTGAATTTGGAAAGGGATACATTTAGCAGAGGGTTTTTAGCAGG
Organism: Propionispora hippei DSM 15287; assembly: GCF_900141835.1. Classification (NCBI taxonomy): domain Bacteria; kingdom Bacillati; phylum Bacillota; class Negativicutes; order Selenomonadales; family Sporomusaceae; genus Propionispora; species Propionispora hippei. Next base: position 245,517 of record NZ_FQZD01000005.1, read on the forward strand.
TATAAGCGGAGGTATTGCGATGCTGGCCTGGAGTCTTTTGTCAGGAGCGGTGTTGCAAATTTCTCATTTGCGTAATGTAGATTGGATGGCCATTATGATATTTGCTCATCCCCCCGCTTTTGAATTAATAGAAACTATTATAGCTATGATCGTCAATGTATTTTTTTGCGGGGTATTAGGAATTCTTTTTGCCTACTTGCTGCCCTTGATAAAGCGTGAGAAAATTTATTTAAAAGGATGGGTATTTTCCCTAGTAGTTTGGCTTGGCGCTTATGCAATCTCAACTATATTTAAGGTAGTTGGGACTACACCGACTTCAGTTGAGACAGCAATACTAAATATTAGCGGAGCGACTGTATATGGTCTTGCACTGGCTTATACAACAAATAAATTGCTTTATGGAGAAATCAAATCGTCATACGGAACGAATGTGGCACCGGCAATGAAGCCCCTGGGAGATAGAGAAGATAAAGAGAAGTAATGGTAAGCTGACTAAATTCGGTTGAGTGGCAATAAAAAATAACCCTGTGAGACCGAGCGTCAATGGTTTTACAGGGTTATTTTTTTGAAGTACTAGCACAATATGCTGTTCTTAGCGAAATAATCAGAGGGGACTGCCGGGAGAACTCTTCTGTATTCCCCATGGTCTGCCATACAAAGAATAGGGCAGGCTTTGTAGAAATAAGCATGATATAGCTGGATGCAACTAAATCTATGAAATATGGCAGGTGCTTTTCTGCAGAATAGTTATTTTGTCCGATAATAATTATTAGTGGAAAATAATTGACAAATCTTTCAAAGGAGATTAGAGTAAAAGTATTAACAGTACAAGGAGGTTGAATGATGGGCGAAGTGTTTTTAGCGCGCTGGCAGTTTGGCATTACTACGGTGTATCATTTTTTGTTTGTACCTCTTACACTGGGCTTGTCTATTCTGGTGGCATTGATGGAGACAGCCTATGTACGAACCAATAATCCTATTTACAAACAAATGGCTAAGTTTTGGGGCAAATTATTTCTTGTCAACTTCTCTGTAGGTGTCGTCACCGGTATTGTTCAGGAATTCCATTTTGGTATGAATTGGTCCGAGTATTCCCGGTTCATGGGGGATATTTTTGGCGCACCCTTAGCGCTGGAAGCGTTAACCGCTTTTTTCCTGGAATCCACCTTCCTGGGAATATGGATTTTCGGCTGGGACCGGTTGTCCTCCAAGCTCCATGCACTCTGTATTTGGATTGTCGCGCTATCCAGCAATTTGTCGGCCTTCTGGATATTAACGGCTAATTCTTTTATGCAGTCGCCGGCTGGGTATGCCCTAAAAAATGGCCGGGCTGAAATGACGGACTTTATGGCTTTAATTAAAAATCCTTATGTATGGAACCAGTTTCCCCATACAGTTCTGGCAGGGCTGGTAACGGCAGGAATTTTCGTTATGGCAATCAGCGCCTACCATTTGCTGAAGAAAACACATTTGGACTTTTTCCGTTCTTCTTATAAAATCGGGGTAATCTGTACCTTGCTCTGTGGCTTTCTGGTTATGGGCACAGGGCATCTGCAGACACAATATGTTGCCAAGGTACAGCCAATGAAACTGGCTTCGATGGAAGCCCTTTGGGAGTCTGCCGATCCGGCTCCTTTTGCCATAGCTGCCGTCATTGACGAAAAGAATCAGGAAAATCCCGCCGAACTTGCGGTGCCCTATGCACTAACCGTGTTAGCCCATGATTCTTTTACGGGAGAAGTAAAGGGTATCAAGGAGTTACAACAGCTTTATACGGATAAATACGGACCGGGCAATTACATACCGGCTGTGACACAGCTCTTTTGGTGTTTCCGTATCATGATCGTATCAGGCATGTGGATGCTGCTACTGGCGGTAGTCAGTGTTTTGGCTTGGTATTTAAAACGTCTGGAATCGTCGTCGTACCTATTAAAGGCGGTGCTTTGGAGCCTGCCGGTGCCGTATCTGGCCAATTCCACCGGCTGGTTTGTCACGGAAGGCGGACGTCAGCCCTGGATTGTTTATGGTTTGCAGAAGGTGAGTCAGGCTGTTTCGCCTAATGTGACGGCTACCGAGCTTTGGATATCGCTGACCGGCTTTACTTTGGTATATGGCGTACTGGCTATTGCCGCAATATATCTGGCCCGTAAGTTTATATTGAAAGGGCCGGAGAAGGAGCAGCCGGTCAAAACGGGGACGGTAAAGGAGGCGACATTATGGAGCTGAATGTACTGTGGTTTATTTTGATTACCGTATTATTTTCCGGATTTTTCTTTCTGGAAGGGTTTGATTATGGCGTAGGTATGTTGCTGCCTTTTCTAGGGAAGGATGATACGGAACGGCGGATTATCATTAATACTATTGGTCCTGTCTGGGATGGCAATGAAGTTTGGATGATTACGGCGGGCGGGGCCTTGTTTGCCGCTTTCCCCCATGTATACGCCACCCTGTTCAGCGGGTTCTACATGGCTCTGTTTTTATTGCTTATGGCGCTGATTGTGCGCGGGGTGGCCTTTGAATTCCGCAGCAAGGATGAAAATAGAACCTGGCGCGCCACCTGGGACTGGATGATTTTTATCGGCAGTGCCGTACCGGCCTTGTTATGGGGTGTGGCGGTCGCCAATTTGATTCAGGGCGTTCCAATTGACGAGAAGATGCATTATGTGGGAACCTTTTTCGATTTGCTCAGTCCCTACTCCTTGACCGGTGGCTTGGCATTTCTGCTGGTATTCTTGTTTCATGGCGCTCTATACCTTGCTTTGAAGGTGGATACCAAGCTAGTGGAGCGAATTCGCCGGACCGCGTTAAGCAGCGGCGCAGCGGCAGCAATAGTCTTTCTGGGCCTATTGGGCTTGAGCTATGCAAAGACCGATTTATTTGCCAGCTCGCTGGCGGCAGTCGCTTTTTGGGGAGCCGCAATTATTTTCGTCCTGGGCTATATTCTTGCCTGGCAGCGTAAGTACGGCTGGGCGTTTGCCACAAGCAGCCTGTCGATTATACTAACTACGGTTGCCTTTTTTGCCGGGTTGTTCCCCCGTTTTATGGTTTCCAGTTTAAATCCGGCCTGGAGTCTGACTATCCATAATTCGTCATCTAGCATCTATACGTTGAAAATCATGACCGTGGCGGCCCTTTTACTGGTGCCGGTCGTGCTGGTCTATCAGGCCTGGACCTATTGGGTATTTAGAAAACGGGTAACGGCTAAAAGCTTAGAATATTAAGCATATTTTTTATCAACGTAAAACAGGCTATATTGCCGGATTAACCGGAGTATAGCCTGTTTTATCGTGCAGGTTTTTTTGGAGGTTGACCATGATTGATAAACGGTTGCTGCGGGAAGCGCGGCGGCATAGCCAATGGTTTTTATTGATTATTCTTTTGGGCCTGGCGGTCGGGATTTGTGCGACCCTGCAGGCTGATTATTTGTCCCGGATTATTAGCGGGGTATTTTTGGAAGGACTGAGGCTGCAGGACGTGAGGGACTGGCTGTCGATTTTGCTGGTTATTGCCGGTGGACGGGTGCTTAGCGGCTGGTTTTTGGAACTGGCAGGACACCAACTGGCGTTTGAGATTAAGCGGGACTTGCGTCAACGGCTGCTTGATAAAATATTGCGCATGGGACCTGTTGCCGGTGCGTCTGAGCAAACAGGGGAGCTGACTAATCTTCTTCTGGAGGGCATTGAGAATATAGAGCCTTATTTTGCCAGGTATTTACCACAGGTATGCGTAACGGCACTGATTCCCTTAACTATTCTAGTCAGTGTTTTTCTGCGGGATAAAATTACCATGGTCATTCTGCTTATTACGGCGCCGCTGATCCCTGTATTTATGATATTGATTGGCAAACTGGCGGAAAAGAAATCAAAACAGCAGTGGGAGTATCTGTCGCGGGTCAGCGGTCATTTTTTTGATGTGCTCGAAGGTCTGACGACATTGAAGCTGTTTGGCCGCAGCAGGGAGCAAATCAAGGTGATTGCCGCCATGAGTCAGGGGTTTAGTGCTGCAACGCTGAGCGTGTTGAAGATTGCGTTTCTTTCGGCGTTGGTCCTGGAATTGGTAGCGACAATCAGCACGGCCCTGGTCGCTGTTGGGATTGGTCTTAGGTTGTTATATTCTCAGATTTATTTTAAAGAGGCTCTGTTCGTCCTGCTGTTAACACCTGATTTTTTCCTGCCGTTGCGGCAGCTTGGCAGCCAGTTTCATGCCGGCCTTTCCGGAGTTTCGGCGGCTGAACGTATTTATGGCTTGCTAAACAGGGACTTTACGCCGGCAAAGTTTGGTGACCGGACTTTTGCCGAGGAGGCAGACTGTACTGTGGCGGTAGAGGCAGTAAGTTTTTGCTACCCCGACAGGGATAAGGCGGCCTTAAAGCGAGTGTCCTTTGTCTTGAAGCCCGGTGAGAAAACGGCGCTGATTGGGCCTAGCGGTGCGGGAAAGAGCACCTTGGTGAATCTGCTTATTGGTTTTTTGGTGCAGCAGGAAGGCAGTATCAAGGTTAACGGTGTCAGGTTGCAGGACTTTAGTCTGTTGGAGTGGCAAAAACAAATTGCTTTGGTGCCGCAAACGCCGCATCTTTTTTGCTGCTCGGTGGCCGATAATATTCGTATGGGGGACGAAACAGCGACGCTGGCGGCTGTTGTAACAGCGGCGCAGGCTGCCGGTGCCCATGACTTTATTCAGGCTTTGCCAGCCAGATACGATACGATATTGGGCGATGGCGGGCAAGCTTTGAGCGGCGGTGAAGTAAAGCGAATCGCGCTTGCCAGGGCTTTCCTAAAGAATGCTCCACTCTTAATACTGGATGAAGCAACTACCGGCCTGGATCCTTATAATGAGAAGCTGCTGGACGAGAGTGTCGACCGGTTGATGCAGGATAAAACGGTTCTTATTATAGCGCATCGTCTTTCGACGGTTCGTTCCGCCGATCAAATTGTGGTTCTTGCCGGCGGCCAGGTGCAGGAAAGTGGAACCCATCACGAACTCATTGAACAAAAGGGAGCTTATTATACTATGCTGAACGGATTCCAGGGAAGCTTATGAAATTTTTGTGGCGAATACTTACTTATATAAAGCCGGCAGGACCGATGATGCTGTTAGCTGTTTTACTGGGCTGTCTGGCTGTGGCCGGCAATGTGGGCCTGCTCTCTCTGGCAGCCTATCTGATTTCACTTGCGGCGCTGCATCCGCCGTTGGTGGCCTTGTCGACCGCTATTGTGGGCGTACGCTTTTTTGGTATAGTCCGCGCTTTATTGCGTTATTTGGAACGGTACACGGCGCATTCGGCCACTTTCTCACTGATGGGGATGCTGCGGACCTGGGTATATGCCAGAATCGAACCGTTATTACCGGCTGAGGTGCAGCGAAATAACGGGGAACTATTAACCCTGCTTATGCAGGATGTGGAAACCATGAGAGATTTCTATTTGCGGCTGCTGGCGCCCCCGGCCGTTGCCGGTATAATCTTATTGGCGGCTTTACGCCTGCTTTCTGAACTTGATACTGCTTTTTTGTATGTTCTGGTGACTGCCTTTTTTATCTGCGGTGTTTTATGTCCGGCTGGGATGTATTATTGGCAGCTTGGCAATGCCGGCCAATTACTGCGGACCAGGGCCAGCCTAAACGGGCATATTGTGGACGGAATTGCCGGTATGACCGAGCTGGCCGCCTTCCAATACGGTGAAAAGCTGACGGGCCAAATGATCAGTACCGGAGAGCGGTTGACGGTTTTGCAGGCCCGCATTGCCTGGGGACAGGCAACCACCGAGGCTATTGGCCTGTTTACGCTGCATGGCAGTGTCTGGTGTGTACTTTACCTGGCAGTCCGGCTGGTTGAAACAGGTCAATTACCGGGCGTGTATCTGGCTGTTCTGGTTTTTGCCGTCCAAAGCGGTTTTGAAGCGGTTCTTCCCCTGACGGCGGCCAGCCGTTATCTGCCGGAAAGCGCTGCGGCGGCAAAACGCCTTTTTTCCTTACCGGAATCTGCCGTCAGCCAGGGAAGGGCGCAGCGCGAAGATAGACTCAATGGAACCGTGACTTTAGAGCGGGTTGAGTTCCGCTACAGCAAGGACGCTTCACCGGTGTTGAAAAATATCTCTTTCTCCCTGCGGCCGGGGCGGCGGATTGCCGTAGTGGGGCCAAGCGGGGCGGGAAAAAGTAGTCTAATAGCCGCATTGCTGCAGTTTGGTTACTGCGACAAGGGCTGCATCACGTTCGCTGGGAAAGACAGTACTTATTTCAGCCCCGAGGCAGTGCGGGAACTTTTTAGTGTTGTGCCGCAGCAGGTTTATTTATTTCACGCCAGTATAAAAGAAAATATCCTGTTGGCTAAACCGACGGCAAGTCAGTCTGAACTGGAAGCTGTTATTTCTCAGGCTGCTCTTGGCGAACTGATTGATTCGCTGCCGCAAGGTGTTGATACATTGGTGGGGCAGCAGGGGCAAGCGTTGTCAGGCGGACAACGGCAGCGGATTGGCATTGCGCGGGCTTTGTTAAAGGAGGCCCCCGTATTGCTGCTGGATGAACCTTTCGCCCATTTGGATACGCTGACAGCCGGTCGGGTGCTGGCAGGACTTCAAGAGGCCTTGCGGGAGCGTAGCTCTTTGTGGATTACCCATCAGTTGACCGGCCTTGAAATGATGGATGAAATACTGGTTGTTTATCAGGGAGAAATTGTAGAACGGGGCACTTTGCGGGAACTGCTGGCGCAGCAGGGAATGTTTTGGCAAATGTGGTGTCTGCAGCAGGACCGTTTGCCTTTTGAGTAGGATAAAGTGCAGAGTCATTTTGGAGGGATTGTCTCGTAATCTGGTCGCTTATGCTTCGGTTTTGCCTAAAAAGCCACTGACTGATTCGCACTGCCCGCCCTTAACGGATTTTTTTCGTCATAACGGCAGGCTCATTAAATCAGCGCTTCATTGCTTGACATGCATAAGAAGCGGTATGTTATATCAGACTAAGACCGTATGTATTAGCGCAAAGCAGGCTTCGCCTTTAACGGCTTTTTAGTGTTGAATAAGGCTGTTTTTACAGGCGATAAGCTGTAAAATCCGAACGTTGACAACTAGATAACTTTTATAGTTCATATTTTTTATTGACATGCTTTGACATCAACTGTTAAAATAATAGCGTAAACGAATAGTGCTCGTATAAATTTGAGGATAAGGCTCAAAAGTATCTACCAGGCAACCGTAAATTACCTGACTACGAGTGAAAGTATGTCTAGGGTTCCGCATAACAGGAGGAGGTCTCTTTTACTGTGGTGGCAGGACCGAGCGACATAGGCGCAGTGTTGCGTTACACCGATGGGATAAAAGCCCGGACGGAGGAGTTTCGCTCAGGAACGATGTGAAACTTCTCCGTTCTTTTTTATTTTTGGAGGTGAATCAAGTATCAATAGCAGCACAAAAACAGGTATTTTTATTTTTTAAGGAGCGATAAAATGTTAGAAAAATTATTTGCGTTGAAAGCACGCAAAACCGATGTAAATACGGAAGTTATGGCCGGTATCACCACGTTTATGACTATGGCGTACATATTATTTGTAAATCCAAGCATTCTTGGTTCAGCAGGGATGGACAAGAATGCAGTACTCTTGGCTACCGCTATTGGTGCCGGTGCTGTTACCATCATGATGGGACTTTTTGTTAACTATCCGATTGCCCTGGCCCCGGGGATGGGTCTGAATGCGTTCTACGCCTTCACCGTTGTTATCGGTATGGGTGTTTCCTGGCAGGTGGCACTGGGTGCCGTGTTTATTTCGGGTCTTATCTTTATATTGTTAACCGTTACGAAAGTGCGTCAGCTTTTAGTGGAAGGCATGCCGGCCTCATTGAAGCACGCGATCAGCGTCGGGATAGGCTTGTTTATTACAATTATTGGCCTGAAGCTTTCCGGTTTGATGTCTATTCGTCTGTCGCTCATTCCGCCGACTTTGGAAAAACTGGTAGCTGCCCACGGCAATGGTACTCCGCTGAGTTTTGAGACCATTATTGAAATGGGGAAACTGGCCGACAAAGAGGTTCTATTGGCTGTGTTTGGTCTTTTGTTTATTGGGGTTCTCATAGCGCGCAATATCAAAGGTTCCATGTTGATCGGTATTTTGGTAACAACCATTCTGGGTGTTGTTATGGGCGTTGTTAAAATTCCGGCTGGCTTCAGTCCGGTTGCGGTTCCTGATTTTAGTCAGAACGCATTTTTCGCGCTGGACATTATGGGGGCTGTCCATATGGGACTGTTGACCATTATCTTCACGTTTACCTTTGTTGAATTGTTTGACACCATGGGAACACTGGTTGGTACAGCGACGAAAGCCGGCCTGATGGATAAAAGGGGTAATTTTCCCGGCATCGGCAAAGCCATGCTGGTAGACGCAACCGGTGTCAGTCTGGGTGCTTTGCTGGGTACCAGTACGATTACCGCCTATGTGGAAAGCGCGGCAGGTGTTGGTGCCGGCGGCCGGAGCGGGTTGACGGCAGTTGTTTGCGGTTTGCTGTTTTTCGCGGCCTTGTTTTTCAGTCCTTTGGCCGGGCTGATTCCTGACGCAGCAACGGCACCGGCGTTGATTATTGTCGGTGCACTGATGATGGAGTCTGTCCGTCACATTGATTTTGGTGATTTTACGGAAGCCTTACCGGCTTTCCTTACGATTGTTATGATGCCTTTCACGTACAGTATTGCCAACGGTGTTTCCGCCGGGCTTGTTGTATATCCGCTGGTTAAGCTGATTACCGGCCGGGGGCGCGAGGTTCACTGGATTATATACGTCTTGGCAGTGCTGGTTATAGCACGGTTTGTATTCCTTGCCGAGTAGTTGCTGGGAAACAAATAAACCCAGACATCAGAAGTTCTGATGTCTGGGTTTAATACTAATGGAATAGATAGGCCATATATTTTGCTTAAGGGCCAACCGACGGAAATAAGTCTCATTTATTGTAGAAATACTAGGGTGAGAATGACCGTCGCGCGAGAGAGGCCGTAAGCGGATAAAAGAGCAGGAGGGGTATAATGAAGGCAACAATTATCATGGGCAGCGATTCCGATTGGCCCATTCTGGAAACAGCGGTAAAAACCTTGGAGGAATTTGGTATTGCTACGGAAGTTATGGTGGCTTCGGCCCACCGGACGCCGGATAAGGTTCACAACTTTGCTGCGTCTGCCCGGGAACGGGGTGTGAAAGTCATTATCGCCGCAGCCGGTGCGGCAGCTCATCTGCCGGGCGTGGTAGCCAGTTATACAACCTTGCCGGTGATTGGTGTGCCAATCAACAGCACGCCGCTCAACGGGGTCGATGCGCTATACAGCATTGTACAGATGCCGTCAGGCGTTCCGGTAGCTACTATGGCGATCAACGGTGCTAAAAATGCAGCTATCTTTGCGGCGCAAATCCTGGGAGTCAGCGAGGCGACCGTCGAAGAAGCTTTGCGGCGCCACCGTGAAACCATGGCAATTGAAGTGGAGAAAAAGGCTGCTAAATTATTGGCAAAACAATAATTTGTATTATATATAATCAGGAGGGGTAATCATGGAAAAGCAACCATTATATGAAGGAAAAGCAAAGCAAATCTTTGCTGCCGATAATCCCGGTGAATATATTGTTTATTTCAAAGACGATGCTACGGCCTTTAATGGTCTGAAAAAAGGCACCATTGCTGATAAGGGTGTTTTAAACAATAAAATTTCCAGCTTCTTTTTCAAACTCCTTGGTGATAAGGGGATTCCTCACCATTTCATCCGGATGATCAGCGATCGAGAAATGTTGGTAAAGGAATTAAAAATCCTTCAGGTGGAAGTTGTTGTCCGCAATATTGCCGCCGGCAGTTTAGCTAAACGAATCGGCTGGGAAGAAGGCACGAAGCTTCCCTCCACCGTATTGGAACTGTATTACAAAAATGATGAACTGGGCGATCCGCTGATCAATGAATACCATATTGAAGCAATGGGGCTGGCTACAAAAGAACAGGTCAAAACTATGTCGGAATATGCTCTTCAAATAAATTCCATTTTATCTACCTATTTGAAAGATAAAAAACTGGAGCTGATTGACTTTAAATTGGAATTTGGTGTTCATAACGGAGAAGTCATTTTAGGGGATGAAATTTCGCCCGATACCTGCCGTTTTTGGGATACCGAGACAGGTCAAAAAATGGACAAAGACAGATTCCGCCGTGATCTTGGCAACGTGGAGGAAGCGTACCAAGAAGTATTACAACGTCTTACAGGAGAAGTTCTATGAATTATGAGGCACTGGAAATGGATAAACCCCGCGAGGAGTGCGGTATCTTTGGAATATACTCGCGTGAGGATAATGTATCGTTAAGCACTTATTGGGGTTTATACGCGTTGCAGCACCGGGGCCAGGAAAGTGCCGGGATTGCTATAACCGACGGTGCCTGGATGGATGTCCACCGAGGCATGGGCTTGGTGAGTGAGGTATTCCGTCATCAGTTGCCGCATATGGAGGGCCAGCGAATCGCCATCGGTCACGTCCGTTATTCGACGACTGGTTCCAGTTTACTGATTAACACGCAGCCCCTTATGGTAACTTATTCGGGTGGTCATATTGCCATGGCTCATAACGGCAATTTGACCAATGCTCAGGAGCTGCGCTGTACTTTGGAGGAAACGGGCAGTGTTTTTCAGACTTCGATTGACAGTGAAGTCATCGTAAATTTGATTGCCCGTTCGCGAAAACCTACCATTGAAGAAAAAATGATGGAAAGTTTGACCAAAATCGAAGGAGCCTACTGCCTGGTGGTCATGACCGAAGACAAGTTAATTGGTGTGCGCGATCCCCATGGCTTCCGTCCCTTATGTATCGGCAAAACCGCCGACGGCTGGGTTATTGCTTCGGAATCCTGTGCTTTGGATACAGTGGGCGCTGAATTGATTCGTGATGTTGCTCCCGGTGAGATGGTGGTGGTCGATGAGGCAGGTTTGCATTCCTACGGGTTTGCTGAAAATGATGCACAGGCCTTATGTATCTTTGAATATATTTATTTTGCCCGTCCTGATAGCATTATCGACGGACAGAGCGTATATCAGGCCCGTTTGGAAATGGGCCGGCAATTAGCCCGGGAAAGCGGCTACAAAGCGGATATTGTTATATCCGTACCCGACTCGGGAACGACGGCAGCTTTAGGCTTCAGCCGGGAGGCGGGTATTCCGTTTGCCGAAGGACTCATGAAAAACCGCTATATCGGGCGTACTTTCATTCAGCCGGAGCAGAAAAAGCGTGATTTAGGAGTCAGGATTAAACTGAATGCGGTACGATCGGTAGTCGAAGGCAAATCGATTATCATGGTGGATGATTCGATTGTCCGGGGTACAACCAGCGGAAAAATCGTTCATATGTTAAAAGAAGCAGGGGCCACGGCCGTTCATATGTGTATCAGCTCGCCGCCGATTGCTTATCCCTGCTACTACGGTATTGATACCGCGGTGCGTAAGGAACTGATTGCAGCGACCAAGCAAGTGGATGAAATCAGGGACTATATTGGTGCCGATTCGCTGCATTATCTATCCCTGGAAGGATTGTACCGGTCTGTTGCCAATATTAAGTATGACAATATGTGCTATGCTTGCTTTAACAGCAAGTATCCGGCCAGCACCCCCTGTGAAAGCCATTGCGGCAGCAACAAATTTGTATTTGAACAACGCATGCGTGCTCGCTGATGTGACGTTTTTAGGTAGGTATACTAAGACATGTGAGGGATCAATGTGAGTATAAAAGAAGATTCGGTTTCCAAGGCCAAGTTAAAGCAGGAATTGACGTACCGGGAAGCCGGTGTCGATATTGATGCCGGCAACCGGGCCGTTGATTTAATCAAGCGGCAGGTTAAATCAACCTATCGGCCGGAAGTATTAGGTGATATTGGTGGTTTTGGCGGTTTGTTCGGCCTGCAGGTGGCAAAATATAAAGAACCTGTTTTAGTATCGGGTACGGATGGGGTAGGAACCAAACTGTGTCTGGCGTTTATGACGGATAAGCATGATACGATTGGTCAGGATGCCGTGGCCATGTGTGTAAACGATATTCTGGTACAGGGCGCCGAGCCGCTGTTTTTTCTGGATTATCTGGCCGTGGGGAAATTGGAGCCGGAGAAAGTGGCCGATATTGTTGGCGGCGTTGCCAGAGCCTGCCGGGAGTCCGGTTGTGCCTTGATTGGCGGTGAGACCGCCGAAATGGCCGGCTTTTACAGCCAAGGCGAATATGATATTGCCGGCTTTGCTGTCGGGGTAGTGGATAAATCTCGCATCATTACCGGCGAAAACATTGCTCCCGGTGACGTGCTTATTGGACTTCCCTCCAGCGGTCTCCATTCCAATGGCTATTCGCTGGTTAGAAAAATCTGCTTTGATGTAAAAAAGCTGTCTGTTAACGATTACGTGCCGGAACTTGGCAAAACTCTTGGTGAAGAGTTGCTGACACCGACCACATTGTATCCTAAGGCATGTCTGCCGCTCGTGGAGAATTTTCCTATATTAGGCATGGTTCATATTACCGGTGGCGGATTTTATGACAATATTCCTCGGATTTTACCGGAACACTGCGCTGTAGAGGTGGATACCACAACCTGGCCTCAGCCTGTGATTTTCAAGCTGCTGCAGGAATGGGGACATGTGGCCTGGCCTGAAATGTACCGGACCTTCAATATGGGGATCGGTATGATCCTGGTCGTACCGCCGGAGCAGGTGCAGCCGGTGCGGGAAGATCTGGCGGCCCGTGGTGAGACTTCCTATGTGGTCGGGAAAATTACGGGAGGATCTCGGACTGTGGTGCTCAAAGGAGGAGTGTTTGGTGAGTAAAATGGTGCTGGGGGTCTTGGCATCAGGGCGTGGCAGTAATTTGCAGGCCATCCTGGATGCGATAGACGCCGGACGGTTGTCGGCCAAAATCGGCGTTGTCATCAGTGATAATCCGGAGGCCAATGTGATCAAACGGTCTATTGAATGGGATGTTCCGGTGGTTTGTATCGAAAGAAAGCAGTATGAGAGTAAGGAAGCGTGGGAAACGGCCATTGCCGATGAACTCAATGTTCATCAGGCAGAGTTGGTGGTGCTCGCCGGCTTCATGCGCATTTTAAGTCCCTATTTTGTCAACCGGCTCTCCGGCCGGGTAATGAATATTCATCCGTCGCTGCTGCCGGCCTTTCCCGGACGCAACGCGCAGGAACAGGCCGTTAATCACGGAGTGAAGGTTTCCGGCTGTACAGTACATTTTATTGATGAAGGAATGGATTCGGGGCCGATTATTTTACAGGAGGCCGTGCCGCTGGAAGAAGGGGATACGCCGGAAACGTTGGCCGAACGCATTCTGCATGTGGAGCATGTGCTGTACCCACGGGCTATTGGTCTGTATTGCGAGGGCCGGCTAAAAGTGGAAGGTCGCCGGGTTACCATTTTGGAAAAAGGTGAGGGTATTCATGAAAATTAAAAGAGCGCTTATCAGCGTTTCTGATAAAGCAGGTATTGTAGAGTTTGCGCGTCAGCTCGCAAATTATGGAGTTGAGATTATTTCTACAGGGGGGACCATGAAGACCTTACGGGAAGCTGGTATTCCAGTGACCTATGTAAGTGATGTAACCGGTTTCCCTGAGATCATGGACGGCAGGGTAAAAACCTTGAACCCCTATATCCATGGCGGCATCCTGGCCCTGCGGGATAATCCGGAGCATACAGCAGCCATGGAGCGGCACAATATTAAAGGGATTGACATGGTTGTGGTCAACCTTTATCCGTTCCGTCAGACTATAGCCAAGCCTGATGTGACGCTGGGAGATGCTATCGAAAACATTGATATTGGCGGACCGGCCATGATCCGGGCTGCGGCAAAAAATTTCCAGTATGTAGCCGTTGTGGTGAATCCTGAGCGGTATACTGAAATTATCGACCAATTGGCAGCCAAGCAGGAAATCAGTGCTGAATTCCGCATGGCATTGGCTCAGGAGGCTTACCATCATACGGCGGAATACGATGCCTGCATTGCCCAGTATTTGGGCAAACAGTTGGATAACGGGCAATTTCCGGAAACCATGCATGCCGTGTACGAGAAAGTACAGGAATTGCGTTACGGGGAAAATCCTCATCAGCAGGCTGCCTTTTACCGGGAAAAGTACGGTGATGGCTTTGGTATTGCCAATGCGAAACAGCTCCATGGCAAGGAGCTTTCCTTCAATAACATTGTTGATGTGGAAGCGGCTTATGGAATTGTCGGAGAGTTTAAACAGCCGGCGGCTGCCATCATCAAGCATACCAATCCCTGTGGTACGGGGATTGGCAAGACTTTGGCCGAAGCCTATGGAAAGGCCTATGAGGCCGATCCGGTTTCCGCATATGGCGGCATTGTCGGTTTAAACCGTGAAGTGGACGCGATTACGGCGGAAGAGATCAGCAAGATTTTTATTGAAGCCGTTATTGCTCCTTCCTTTACTCCGGAAGCACTGACCATTCTCACCAGGAAACAGAATATACGGCTGTTGACGGCCGACGCGGTTGACGCAGACGTAGCGGAATTTGACATTAAAAAGGTATCCGGTGGTATTTTGCTGCAGGACAGGGATACCAGGGATGCGGAAATTGAAGATATGAAAGTTGTGACCAAACGTCCGCCGACCCAGACTGAATGGGAGCAGTTAATGCTGGCCTGGCGTGTGGTGAAGCATGTGAAATCCAATGCTATTGTAGTGGCAGCGAACAATCAGACACTGGGGGTCGGCGCCGGACAGATGAATCGTGTCGGTGCGGCTGCAATTGCTCTGGCCCAGGCTGGTGAAAAGGCTAGGGGCGCCGTTTTGGCCTCCGACGCATTTTTCCCTTTCCGGGATACGGTGGATACCGCCGTGACCGCCGGTATTACCGCGATTATACAGCCCGGTGGATCGGTGAAGGACGCCGAATCCATTCAGGCCGCCGATGAACAGGGCATCGCTATGATCTTTACGGGTATGCGGCACTTTAAACATTAAGCCGGCTGCTTGGCGCAGCCGGACGGTCAGTACGATCTAGCGAGTTTGAGAGGTGACATTGTGCGAATTTTGGTTATTGGAAACGGCGGTCGTGAACATGCCTTGGTTTGGAAACTGGCGATGAGTCCGCGGGTTGAAAAAATTTATGCCATTCCGGGAAATCCGGGAATAGCCCAACTGGCAGAATGTGTGGATGTCGGGATTGGGGATAATGAAGCGTTGGCCAAATTTGCCGGGGAAAAGGGAATTTCTCTTACCGTTGTGGGTCCGGAAGCCCCTTTGGCCAATGGAATTGTCGATTATTTTACCGACCGTGGATTAAAGGTGTTTGGCCCCTCCCAGGCCGCTGCGGAATTGGAGGGCTCTAAGGCGTTTGCCAAAGAGCTAATGCAAAAATACGGGATTCCTACCGCCCGCTATGCCGTTTTTAGTGATCCCGATCAGGCAACTGCCTATATTCGGGAACATAAGGCTCCCATTGTTGTGAAAGCCGACGGGCTGGCTGCCGGCAAGGGTGTGATTGTAGCCATGACGGAGGAAGAAGCCCTGCGGGCGGTGGATTCCATTATGCGGGATCATGCCTTTGGCGCGGCAGGCAGTCAGGTGGTTATTGAGGAATTCCTGCAGGGTGAGGAAGCATCACTGCTGGCGTTTACCGACGGCACGACGGTTGTGCCGATGCTGGCGGCTCAGGATCACAAACGGATTTTTGATGGCGATCAGGGCCCCAATACCGGCGGTATGGGTGCTTATGCTCCTGCTCCGGTGGTTACAGCAGCGCTGCAGGCGGATATAGTAAAAGATATCTTACAGCCTGCCGTGGATGCTATGCGCCAGGAAGGGCGGCTGTACTGCGGCTGTCTATATGCGGGGCTGATGATTACCGAAACGGGGCCGAAGGTTATTGAGTTCAATGCCCGCTTCGGTGATCCCGAGACCCAGGTCGTTTTACCGCTTTTGTCCAGCGATCTGGTGGATATTATGGAAGCCTGTGTGGAAGGAAGACTGGCTCAGTGCGACATTGACTGGCTGGATCAGGCGGCAGTCTGTGTGGTTATGGCCGCCGGTGGCTATCCGGGAGACTATGCTAAAGGAGAGCCTATCCGGGGACTGCGGGCCGCCGCTGAAGAGGGGGCTTATGTGTTTCATGCCGGCACAGCGTTGCTTGGTGGTACGGTGGTAACCGGCGGCGGCCGGGTTCTGGGGGTTACGGCAACTGCCGGAACCATTCCGGCGGCGGTACAGAAAGCTTATGCCGCAGTGAAACACATTGATTTTAAAGACGTCCAATATCGCAAGGACATTGCCTATCGGGCAATGATTCGCTAGGAAACACCAATTTATTCACACCGCGCAGCCTGATCTTTTCCCCTGACTGCGTCAGCAAACCTTGAAATAGGAATCGCTATTCCTGCGTTTTTGCTTTCTTGCCCGCCGAAAAAATCTCTTACCAGGCTGGCAGGCTCATTAAGTCAGCGGTTCCCTGGTTTTGTCAGGTAGACGGTACAGTTTGGTAAGGCTCCGGTTTTCTTCCCGGAGTCTTACTTATGCCTGGTGGTAAAAAGGAAAAAAGCAAAATTTGTAGAATGTATTTTACCAATGGAACAATCGGCCGCAGGGTCATACCTTACCTGACAGATAGCATGGAGGCTACTATGAGTTATAATCGAGATGGGCTCGCCTTAGGTTCAGAGTCGCGAAGCAAGCGGCAGCAAATTCTGGAAGCCGCTTATATTGTTTTTTCACGCAACGGCTACCACCGGGCAACAGTAGATGAAATTATTGCTTTGGCAGATACCGGCAAGGGTACGGTATACAATTATTTTGTAAATAAAGAGCAGCTTTTTTATACCCTGATCAAAGAACGGAGTATACCTTTTGAACGAGCTTTGGAGGAAATTGTTGTTTCCCAGGAGCCGCCAATAAAAAAAATCAAGGCAATGATCAAGGTGTTTCTTGAATTCTATATTGTTAATGCCGATTTATGGCGGGTCATGATGCACGAAGTGCGCGGCTTTGGCCATGATGATGAGACTTCGAGTTTTACGCAGGAACAACGGGAAAAATATCACCAAGGTTTTCATGATACGATAGGTATGCTGGAGAAGGTACTGGCGGAAGGGGTCAGCAAGGGTGTATTTAGGGAATGTGATGTCGTTAAATGTGCTCATGGTCTATTTAGCGTAATTGTCATGTTAGCCTTTCAAAAAATAACCGGTGATGTGGAGGCTTGCGCCCAAATGATTGCCGATATGTTTTTATATGGGGTGGCTAAGCAGTGAGGCAATCCAAGGGCGATTGGCTATGTCTACCGGAAGGGAAGCGCATTTATCAAGCTTATTAAACAATCCAGCCTTGGCTGGATTTCCTTTTGCCTAATCAATGGTTCTCAAGGAAGGGCCGGTTATGTTGAATGCCGAGCGTTGTCGCTGCATACAATATGCTGGAATGACCGTCCTTATAATACTGTATATTTATACCTCGCTTATTGAGAACTATTGTAAAATATGCTACACTGGAAAAATAGGGATGTATGCTTGACTCTACAATATGCAGGAATTTGATAAGGCTGAAGACCAAAAGGAGTGATGTATGGATGAATGTTATTTCTAGTAAGATATTGGAGAAGAAAGTAATTATTAAAGTGAATGACTGGATTTGTGATACTGGTGAAGAAATGTTGTCCAGTGATTTATTTAGCCGGGTTTTAAAACTGGCTATCCGTGATCTGAAAAAGCGAAATTCTATTTTGCTGGATATTTTTGCTGATAAAAACAATATTACCGATGAGGATGTTCAGGTTCTTATCGATACATTAGTTTACGCGACCAAAATGCAAATTGATCTGGTGACGCATGTGGTTAAGGGTTCGGAGCAGTTCGCCAAAAACCCGATGCTGCTCAATGACTTTATCCAGTACCTGTATAATTACTGGCGCAATTTTGACAGATTCGTTGTATGCACTTCTGAAAATGAGGATATTGATAAACGTCCTTACCGGACCTTTAATGCTACGGTTGAGAAGCTTACCAATTTGGTGCGTAAAGTATACCGGGATTTGCAGGACAATGTTGCCGGCAAGCATCCCAACATATTCCGTCAGGTTAAAGCCGGGGCACAATTGGCTGCGATTGGCAAGCGCAAAGCCATTCCCTATACCGGTGAGCTGTATAAAAAATTGGACAAGATTGCCGTTATCCGTCAAATTCTGTTGAATCCCCCGTTAGTACTCGATCCGCCGATGAATAAGCGGACCGGTAAATTTGAACGGGTGTATAAAAATCCTTTGGATCTTGTTACCATCGAACCTGACGAATGGCTTTGCTTTCCGGCTAAAGTCGGCCCCTTGCTGATTCATGTTTACTTCCATGAACAATTTTATGATTTGGGCTTCTCCATGTGTAATCTCTTTGAATTGGCTAATGACGCTGACTTGGCTAAAAAGCCGGACGCTGTTTATTTGTGTGGTGTTCCCGGCAATGCCATTGACGAATTGGCGCCGCTGCCGACCGTATTTTATGACGATGAAGAGAATGATATGTTTGTTGCGGCCATTCCCAACCGGGATCAGTTCGGTTATTTCGGCTATTTAAAGAAAATGGTGTTAACGCTGCATAACATCCGCATGATGCGGGCTGGCAAGATGCCTTTTCATGGCGCTATGTTCAGGATTGTGTTAAAGGGTGATAAGCAGGCTAATATTCTGGTCATGGGAGATACCGGCGCCGGCAAATCGGAAACTCTGGAGGCCTTTCGGGTACTAGGTCAGGAATTTATTCAGGACATTGTGGTTGTGGCCGATGATATGGGGTCACTGGCTATTGATGAAGACGGGGATATTCTTGCCTATGGTACGGAAATCGGTGCTTACGTACGATTGGATGATCTGAATCCGGGTTATGCGTTCGGCCAGCTTGACCGGGCTATTATTATGAACCCGAGCCAAAAGAATGCCAGAACCATCCTGCCGGTTACTTCCTATGAGAATGTCATTAAAGGGCATAAGATTGATTTTGTGCTATATTGCAATAACTTTGAGGAAATTGATGAGGACCATCCGGTCATTGAACGGTTTACGTCGGCGCCCGAGGCCATTAATGTGTTCCGTTCAGGTGCCGTTATGAGCAAAGGAACGACAACTTCGAGCGGATTGGTGCATACCTATTTCGCCAATGTATTTGGACCGCCGCAGTACCGGGAAACCCATGAGGCTATTGCCCAGAAATATTTTGATCAATTCTTTGCCAAGGATGTGTTTGTGGGGCAGATGCGTACCCGCTTAAGTATTAAAGGTTGGGAACAAAAGGGACCGGAAGAATCGGCGAAAGGCTTACTCGCCATGATTCAAAGCCTGCCGCCGCGAAAAAAATAATTTATCCGTGATTCAGTGTTTCGGTTAGGTCTTTACCCCTTAGGCTTGAGTTTATTCCAATATAAACTCAAGCCTTTTTTGAATAATGAAGGCAGTATTGGAGGACTGCGTGAATTGATGCTGCTATTGCGGTCTTATACAGAAAATGGGAGGCTGTCACAGTTTTGTCATAGCTGTGGAATATAATGAAGGCATTTGGTTCAATCATTAGCTGTACTGCATTTTTGTCCTTTGCCGGCAGCTGGGCCGTAGAGAAGTGAATGGTCCGGCAACTCTGAAAGCACAATTTTTTTACGAATCTTTTTTACAAGGTTTCGTTGGTGTCGACTTGCGCCTTGCCTTACGAAGATGTTTCCGTAAATTTAATTTGTACTTTCAAAGTTAACGGACCATCAGTGAATTTCAGGGATATTGGAAAGAAGGGAAAGCAGCATGCGACAGTTCATAAAAGGCGATAAACGGGGAAGATTTCTGCTGACTACCGGAGCGGTTATCATACTGTGTCTGGGATTGGTTCTTTATTTCCGGGTCATGCACAGTTCTTCCGCCGGACGAACCGGTAATGGTGTGGCACAGACAACCGTGGATGTAGTAACGGTAGGGAAGACGGATTTGATAAAACGCATAGTTTTGACCGGTCAGACTGTGCCAAAGGCTCAGGTGGATATTGCCGCAAAGTATCAAGGGAAGCTGGTCGCGGTAAATGCTGAATTGGGACAGTCGGTTGCTCCTGGACAGGTGTTGATTGAACAGGATACCGGTGATGCCGAATTGGCTGTGGCCCAGAACCGGGCGGCTTATCAGCAGGCCCTGGCGGATGCGGTAAACAGCGGAGTGGCTTACCAGGCAAATTATAATAAGGCCAAGGCTGACTATGATCGGACCCTGGCCAGTTATCAGCGCTACAAAACTCTCTACGAGGCTGGCGGCATTGCCAAGGATACGCTGGAGAGCGCCGAACAGCAAATGCTGGACGCCAAGGCATCGTTGGATGCCTTGGTTAATCAGATGAATGCCAATTCTGTACCGGCCACGGTGGAGTCGGCTCAGGCGGCAGCGTCAAAGGCTAAAAGCAGTGTAAGTGCTGCCGAGAAACAAAGAAACGATCTTCTCCTGCGGGCGCCATTTTCCGGCATTGTCGGTTATCGTCAGGCCGAGGTTGGAGCCATTGTTTCAGCCGGACAAAAACTGTTAACCATCGTTGATAACAGCAAGATTTATGTTGATTGTCAAGTCTCCGAGCGGGATTTGCCGGCTTTTACTTTAGGGATGCCGGTTAACGTAAGTTTAGAAGCCTTAAGCAAGGAAGTGCCGGGCACTATTATTTATATCAGTCCGGCCAGCGACAGCACCAATCTGGTTTTTTCTCTGCGCATTGAGCTCAACAATCCGACAACGGATATTAGAGGCGGCATGTTTGCCAGGACGGTTGTAAACAGTATACTGCGGCCGCAGGCCCTGGTTTTACCCAAAGATGCCATTATCGAAAAGAACGGTAAAAGTCATGTATTTATTATCGATGCGCAGAATAAGGCAGAAGAGCGGGAAGTGACGGTCGGTGCCAGTGGTGATGAAAATGTTGAAATCATAGCCGGTCTTAACGAAGGCGAGCGGGTGGCTGTCAGCAATCTTTCGCGCCTGCGGTCGGGTCTGCAAATTGAGGTCAATCCGGTCACATTGGCTAACCGAGGTGGCCAATCGTGAATATAACTCGTTTTTCCATCCAAAAACCTATCGGCATATCCATGATTGTCATGTTGTTTGTTGTGCTGGGTTTATTCAGTTTTTACCGGATTGGTGTGGAACTGTTGCCGGCCGTCAATATTCCTTATGTCACGGTAACGGTTGATTACCCGGGAGCCGGGACCGAACAGGTGGAGCAGGACGTCATAAAACCCCTGGAAAATTCACTGTCTTCCTTAGCCAATTTAAAGCATATCACTTCGGTTGCCAGACCGGAAAGAGCTCAAATTACGCTGGAATTTGAATTCTGGGCCAATGTGGACACGGCAGCCGTTGATGCCACACAATATGTCAATGCGGCTATAAGCAAATTGCCGACCGGTGTGAAAACGCCATCGGTTATCAAACGGGATATTAATGCCTCGCCGATTTTGGAGGTTTCTATTGTTTCCGGCAAACCCCTGTCAGAGGTATATACCCTGGCTAACGATGTATTTTCCGAGCGTTTGCAAAGGGCCAGCGGTGTGTCCGACGTGTCGCTGTTTGGCGGGCGGGATAAGGAAGTGGCCGTGGAGGTGGACAAGGATAAGCTGTCTTACTACAACATTTCCTTAAGCTCCATTGTGAGCCGGATTCAGCAGGAAAATGTCCTGACGCCGGCCGGTTCGGTATTTGATGACAAAAAGGAAACCAATGTACGGTTGATTGCTCAATATGCTTCACCGGAAGAGTTAGCCGGCATTCATGTTACCAATTCGAACGGTGTTAATATTCCGTTGACCGATCTTGCCACAGTCAAAGAGCAGGACCAGCGGGTTACCCGCTATGCCCGGACTAACGGCCAGGATGTTGTATCTATGACAGTTTACAAAAATAGCGATGCCAATCTGGTGGATACGGCCAAGGCGGCTAAAGCGCAGTTGGAAAGCTTGCGGGCCGAATACCCGGATTATCAGTTTGTGGTCATTACCGATGCTTCTCAATATGTCGAGGACTCCTTGCATAATACGCTGGAGGCGCTGATTGAAGGGCTGATTACGACCGGACTGGTGCTGTATCTCTTTCTGCGGGGCTGGCGTTCGTCGATTGCTGTTTTAATTGCTATTCCCACGTCTTTGATCTCTACCTTTTTTGTTATGTATATGGCTGGCTTTACTTTTAATATGATGTCACTGATGGGCATGTCGTTATGTATCGGTACCTTGGTCGATGATTCGATAGTCGTGCTGGAAAATATCCATCGCCATTTGAAGATGGGCAAGGATGCCAAGACGGCGGCGGAAGAGGGACGAAATGAGATTGGCATGGCGGCTCTGGCGATTACGCTGTGCGATGTAGTTGTGTTTATGCCGGTTGCTTTTATGACTGGCATGACCGGACAATTTTTCCGGCAGTTTGGTCTGACCATTGTTTTTGCTACCCTGTGTTCACTTATGGTGTCATTTACTTTAACTCCCATGCTGGCCTCAAAATTCTTTAAGAACGGTCTCAAGGAACCGCAGGGACGGCTTTGGGATTTTATGAATCGCCTGGAACAGGGGGCTGTTGAAAAATATGAACGAATATTGCGGTGGAGTCTGATCAATCCGGTCAAGATTATCAGTGCTATTACCGTTTGTTTTTTCGTTGCTGTTTCACTTATTCCTTTGGGAGTGATCGGCTCTGAATATATGCCTAAAACCGATGAAGGCAGTTTTCAGATTTTTGTTCAGTTTCCCGTAGGGCAGAATATAGATCAAACAAACGGGGAAGTAAGAAAAATAGAGGAATATCTTACGACCATTCCGGAAGTTAGCTATTACCTATCCAGCGTGGGTACTCCTGCCGGCAATTACGGCAGGGTGAGTGTGCAAATGGTTGACCGGAAAGAGAGGAGCTTAACTGTCTGGCAGGTGACCGAACAAGTACGGCGTTTTCTCAAGGAAAACTTCCCGCAAGCCTCGGCACAGGTCAGTGAAACGCAATCTTCTGTCGCCGGTGTCTCCGGTGGGACCGGTACGGGAGGCGGCGGCCCCAATAATTCGCCGGTGCAGATTGAAATCCGGGGAGCCAATTTAGATAATATTATCAAAGCCTCCTACCGGATACAGGATATCATTGCCAAGGTGCCCGGTGTTAAGGATGTCCGCAGCTCCTATAGTGAAGGCATGCCTGAACTAAGGCTGACGGTAGACCGGGAACGGTTGAAATTTTTCAATACGACGGTTAATGAAGTCAACAACGTATTTTCCGGTGCGGTGGCCGGAACACTGGCCGGTTATTATGCCAATGATCCGACTAATGATGCACAGGATACGGATATTTATGTACGTCTTAAGAACAGTGATGGTTTTAAGGCCTCCGACATAAGTTCCATACCGGTAAAAGCCGGTAATGGTTTGGTGAAGCTGAGCGATGTGGCTCGCCTGCAGGATGGTGTCGGACCGGTCATGCTTCGGCGGGTAGATAAACAGGAATCGATTAACATAGCGGCTAATGTCACAGATCGTCCGTTGCAGGAAGTGCTAAACGATATCAGCAAAAGGATAAAGCCGGAGGATTTGGGGACTAACGTAACCTATCGTTTTACCGGGCAGGCGGACAACATGAACACTACCTTTGGCGAAATGGCCCAGGCCCTGGGATTATCTCTGGTCTTAGTGTATATGTTGCTTTCCACCTTGTACGAATCGCTGTCAACCTCCTTTATCCGTATGTTTTCGCTGCCTTTTGGTTTGATCGGATCGCTACTCTTTTTGGCAATTACCCGAAATACCATTAATTTATACTCTTTGATTGGTATTTTGGTTATGGATGGTGTGGTGGCTAAAAACGGTACCTTGCTTTTAGATTATACGCTGACGTTGATGGAACGGGGGATGAACGCGCAGGACGCTATTATTGAAGCCGGCAAAACCCGTTTAAAGCCGATATTTATGACTACACTGACGATGATTACCGGGATGCTGCCCACCGCTCTGGCCGTAACCGCCGGCGCGGAGACAAGGGTCAGCATGGCCTGGGTAGTTATCGGTGGTCTGGCTTCCTCGACTTTCTTCACCTTAATCGGTATTCCCATTATTTTTCTGTTTTTTGAAAAACACTCTTTTCTTGCTTCGCTGCAAAATCTTCTTTTGCGGCTATTCCATCGGAAACGTTCAAAAACCTTATAAAGAGCAGGATGAGAAAGCGGGAAAGTGCTCCGGCTGCCGGCGGAGGCTTTCCCTTTTCCTTTTCTGTGGCAAAGCTAAAGACACCCCGGAGAATTTCTCCGGGGTGTCTCATAAGCATGCGGTTTAACAGGGCTTAGAAGGCAGGAACAACGGCTCCCTGATATTTGTCGTTGATGAATTTCTTCACTTCGTCAGACGTTAAGGCCTTGGCCAGCTTCTGAATTTCCGGACGATTTTCATCACCTTTGCGAACTACTAAAATGTTAACAAACGGCGAGTCGTTCTGTTCAATAAACAGAGCGTCTTTGGTCGGCACCAGCTTTGCTTCCAAAGCATAGTTGGTATTGATAACAGCAATGGCTACATCGTCCAAAGCACGGGGGAGTTGAGGCGCTTCCAGTTCAGCTACTTTTAAATTTTTAGGATTTTCAACAATATCGCCTACTGTTGCGTTAATGCCGACTCCCGGTTTCAGTTTCAGCAGACCGGCCTTTTCCAATAAAGCAAGTGCGCGGCCTCCATTGGTGGGATCGTTAGGAATCGCTACCTGCGAACCGGCAGCAACGTCAGCCAGTGTTTTTACTTTCTTGGAATAGATACCCATCGGTTCAATATGTACGCCGGCAATATTGCTTAATTGCAGGTTATGCTCTGCGGCAAACTTGTTCAGATAAGGCGTATGCTGAAAGAAGTTAGCATCCAATTCTTTTTCGGCAACGGCAATGTTTGGACGAACATAGTCGTTCATTTCCACAATTTGAAGGTCAATTCCTTCTTTTTCCAATATGGGTTTGACTACTTGCAGAATTTCAGCATGCGGTACGGGGGTAGCTGCCACTTTTAATACCGTTTTGGCAGCGGTAGCATTAGGTTCTTTTTTATCATTACTGCCGCAGCCAGCGAAAAGAACCGTCAATGCCAATAGAGAAACCATGAGTAAAACCAGTTTTTTCATAATAAATCCTCCTAAAATAATATATATGTGATTTTGCTTGGAAAACAATAGTACTTATCTTTTGTTTACCTTGCGGGCGAGATAGTCGCCGCAGGATTGCACGATTTGGACCTGAGCAATCAGAATGGCTACTGTGGCCAGCATAATATCGGCGCGGAATCGCTGATAACCGTAGCGGATGGCCAAATCACCCAAGCCGCCGCCGCCAATCGCACCGGCCATGGCGGAGTAACCGATCAGGTTGATGATGGTTAAGGTGATTCCTAATATAATAGAGGGAAGCGATTCCGGTATCAATACTTTGCGGATGATTTCAAATGGTGAGGCGCCCATGGCCTGTGCGGCTTCGACCACTCCGTAATCCACTTCTTTCAGCGCCGCTTCTACAACCCGGCCGACAAAGGGAATGGCCGCCAGACTTAACGGGACGATGGCGGCATTAGTGCCGATCGAGGTGCCTGTTAACAGGCGGGTTAAGGGAATGATAGCCACCATTAAAATGATAAAGGGAGTAGAGCGGGCTGCGTTTACAATACTGCCTAAAATACGATTGATGTACAGATTTTCCAGGATTCCTCGTTTATCCGTAGCAACCAAAATGACACCAAGCGGTATCCCGAGGAGGGTGGAAATCAAGGTGGAGACAGCAACCATATAGGTTGTGTCAAGCAGGGCTTCAAACAGCAGCATAAGCATGTCTTGAGACATAGCCGATCACCTCGCTTCCCACTTCGTGTGCCCTGGTGTATTCAAGCGCCCTATGAATAGCATCCTGACTGCCTGATAATTCAACGATTAAAGTACCGAAGGAGACATTTTTGATATGATCCATATTTCCATAGAGAATGCTTACATCGATATCAAAACGCCGGATCATACCGGCAATGATTGGCTCGCCGGCAGCATCGCCGATAAACGAAAGCCGCAGCAGCAGCTTGCTGTCGGGAAGCGGTGTCCGTGAAAGTGGCATGTGTTTAAAATGATCCGGTAAATCATGATTCATGATGGTGCCGATAAATTCCCGGGTAATAGCCGCCTGAGGCTGGGTAAAGATATCCAGAATTGGTCCCTGCTCAATAATCAGGCCATTTTCCATAACTGCTACCTGGTCGCAGATTTCTTTGATAACCTGCATTTCGTGGGTGATAAGGACGATGGTTAATTTAAGCTCCCGGTTAATGTTTTTTAATAATTCTAGAATGGACTTGGTAGTTTGCGGGTCAAGAGCCGAAGTGGCCTCGTCGCACAACAGTACCTTGGGACGATTGGCTAAGGCGCGGGCGATACCTACCCGCTGTTTTTGACCACCGCTTAATTGTGAAGGGTATTGTTCACGTTTGTCCGATAAACCGACCAGTTTTAAGAGACGGACCACCGTATCTTCAACATCATGTTTAGTGTAGCCGGCCAATTCAAGAGGGAAAGCGATGTTGTCAAAAACCGTGCGGGAGGAGAGTAAATTAAAATGCTGAAAAATCATGCCGATTTTTTTCCGCGATTCCCTAAGTTCGTTTTCCGTCAGCTTTGTGATGTCCTGACCGTCGACGATCACTGTTCCGGCCGTAGGCTGTTCTAAACGGTTGATGCAGCGGATCAACGTACTTTTGCCGGCGCCGCTTTTACCGATCACTCCGAAAATTTCACCGGCCTTGACTTCCAAATTAATTCCACGCAAAGCATGGATTTGACCGGACTGACTGTGGTATATTTTTTCAATCCCGTTTAAACTAATCAATGAGGTTCCTTCCTTTCGTGCAAATAAAAAGGTCTCTTCGCAGCGAAGAGACCAACACATACTCTTGGGCTTCTCTCATCTGCCAGGATAAAATCCTGTAGGAATTGGCACCGTTCCTTCCGGATGGTTGCCGCGGCTTCATTGGGCCAGTCCCTCAGCCAACTCTAGATGATAATAATATCATTCATTTTTTAAATCCTATCACGGTTTTTTGTATGTGTCAAGAAGATTGTTTGGATAATATCTTTCTTAAACGGACATTTTAATAAAGTTTTCATAGATTAAAGAAAAAAAGGGATAAAGAAGGAAATCTATCTAACTGCACGAATATATAATATATTGATATACAGTATGGGAAAATAAGGAGTGACACTAGCTATGTCGGTGAATCCTAAACTAAAAGATCCGTTGATTGATCAACTGTTTCAGGCTATTTTACTGTTGCAGGATGAAGAGGAGTGTTATCAGTTTTTTGAAGATGTTTCCACTATAGGGGAACTTAAGTCTTTAGCGCAGCGCTTGGAGGTTGCCCGGATGTTGCAGTTGGGGGCGACCTATGATGATATTGTGGCAAGAACAGGCGCTAGTACGGCTACCATCAGCCGCGTCAAACGCTGCCTGAATTATGGCGCCGACGGATATGGTATAGTTCTCTCGCGGCTTGACGAAAAGAAAAAAGAGTAAGTTTTTATTAATCCATGTTGAAACGGAGTGTAACCATTTAATGAAGACAAATGAATTTGTACCGCAGATTCCTTACGGCACCAGAGATTTTTTGCCGCGGGAAGCAAAATATAAACGAATTGTGGAAGGTTCCCTGGCCGGATTATTTGCCAAGTGGGGCTATGACGAGGTGGTCACGCCCACTTTTGAATATCTGGAAACTTTGTCTGCCGGCAGTGACGAGCAGATGGCACAGAATATGTTTAAGTTCTTTGATAAAAAAAATCACATTCTGGCATTGCGTCCGGATATGACTACTCCCATTGCCAGGGTGGCATCTACCCGGCTTAAAGAAAACAGTTTGCCGCTCCGCTTGTTCTACTTAACCAATGTATTTCGCTATGAGCAGGCGCAGGCCGGGCGGCAATGCGAATTCTATCAGGCGGGAGTGGAACTGTTGGGCGTTCCGGGACCGGCGGCCGATGCAGAGGTGATTGCTTTGGCCGTACAGGCAATGAAGGATTCCGGTTTGCAAACCTTTCAGGTCAATATTGGCCAGGTGGAATTTATCAATGGAATCATGGAAGAAAGCCGCCTGACCGCCGAACAGCGTCAAAAGGTTAAACAATGCATGGTAAACCGCAATGTGGTCGGTCTGGGGGAAATTCTGACGGCCAGCGGGCTAAGCTCCGACGTTCAGACTTTGCTGCGGCAGATTCCGCTGTTGTACGGCAAAGAGGAATTGCTGGAACAAGCCTACGCGATGGTTACCAATCCGGTCAGCCGGGCCGCGCTGGACAATCTGGCCGATATTTACTGCCTGCTGAAAGGGTACGGTGTGGAGCAGTATGTCAATTTTGACTTAGGGATCATCCGGGATTTTGAGTATTATACCGGCATGGTGTTTGAGGGCTATACGCCTGGGCTGGGATTTCCGCTGTGCGGTGGCGGCCGCTATGATAAGATGGTGTCGTCCTTCGGCGTTGACTGCCCGTCCACCGGTTTTGCCTTAGGAATAGAGCGGGTATTGTTGGCTCTGGAACGGCAGGGTATTTCACTGGACGCTGATTTTCGCGAGTGGTATGTGGGCTGGGAACCCGGCAAGCTGACGGAAGCGATTCAAAAAGCTTCTGAACTAAGAATGCAGGGACAGTCCGTCGAACTGGCTCTATTCCCCCAGTCGCGCCAGGAAGCTGCCATGAGCCAAAAGGCTAAAGGCTGTAAAGAACTCATCTATATTTAATTTAAGGGAGCAGACGGTCATGTTTTCACGGGTGAAACAAGTGATTTCGGCTCTTACTGCCAGGATCAGTAGACAAGAGGAAGAATTTGTGAACCGTTATCTGCACCCCGGGGAACAGGCATTGTTTTGGGGTATGAGTCTGGCCGAACAGCGGCATGCGCTGAATGTAACCTATACGGCGCTTGGCTTCTCCGGCCAGACGGCGATTGACATACGGCGTTTGATTCGCTGCGCTTTGCTGCACGATGTGGGGAAGCGGCAGGGTGATATCAACACAGCCGGTAAAATTATGGCGGTGCTGGCTCATTCTCTGGCTCCTGGCTGGGCCGAAGCCTGGGGCAGGCAGGGGCGGGGAGCTTTTCCCGCCAATTTGCGGCATGCCTTTTATATTTATTTTAATCATGCCGAGCGGGGAGCTTCGTTACTGAGTCAGGCCGGGACCGAGCCCGAAATTGTTGAAATCGTAAGGCGCCATCATAAAGCTCCGGCCAAGGATGATCCGCCGGAGCTTTGTTTTCTCCGAGAGGCCGACAATATCAATTAGTACCCCTTTTGCTTGTCTACTATATTAAGGATTTGATCTTTATCGATAAACCGGGTTAAATTATCGGCAAACAACTGGATGGCGCGGTCTAAGTAGCTGGGTGACAGACCGGCCAGATGGGGTGTGATGATGACGTTGGGCATATTCCAAAGCGGCGAACTATCCGGCAGCGGTTCCTCGGCAAAAACGTCCAGGCCGGCACCTTGAATTAGCTGTTGTTCCAGGGCGGTAATCAGGTCGGCTTCGGCAATGACACCGCCGCGGGCGATGTTAATGAAATAGGCTGTTCGTTTCATAGCGGAGAAATAGTTCAAATTGAACATTTCCTTAGTTTCGTCTGTTAAGGGAAGTGAGACTACAACAAAATCGCAGATGCTCAGCATTTTTGCCAGATAGTCGGGTGTGTACAGCGCATCGACAAATAATTCGGTGGTTGCTTCCCGTTTGGTAGCTACTACGTGCATGCCCAGCGCTTTTGCCTTTTTGGCAATTTCCCGCCCGATATTGCCGAGTCCGACAATGCCGATGGTCTTTTCGTGTATTTCGTCGACCCGGACCCGTTTCCATTGTTTATTGCGCTGCTGGGGAATCAGCAGGTTAAGTCCGCGGGTAAAGGCGAGCATAAGGGCCAGAACGTGCTCAGATATAGGGATACCGTGAATTCCCTTGGAGTTGGTTAACAAAGTGGAACTGGTGACCAATTCGGGAAATAGCCAGTCCTCCACACCGGCACTCAGCGCGTGGACCCAGCGAAGCTGCGGCGCGGCAGCGTAGAGCTGGCGGATATCCTGGTTGCCCCAGGCTACCAGAATGTCTGCATTGGCGATATGCTGACCGGCTGTGGCCAGATCGGCCGTGATGATTGAACTGCCTGGCGCGGCATCCTGGATGGCTGCCATATGATTTTCTTTTAGCTGGTTTAAGACTAAAATATTGAATGGCACAATGAAGACCTCCTGTGTCTGATTTTTAATATAAAAACACTTCTCGTTTGGTTTGGCAAAATCCTACTGTGCTTTTGTCGCCGGTAAAACAAATTGACTTAACCGGCAGTTTTTTATTGACGGAATAAAATTAATGTGATAGCATATTTATCATATTAATACTTTAAATAACTAAAGCGTCTGGAGGGGCTGCATATGACATCCAGTGATATGGAATACTTAACGATTGCCTTGCCCAAAGGCAAACTGTTTGAGCCTTCGGTTAAATTGCTGGCTGAGTTGGGCTATACGGCGGAAGGCTTAAGCGAAAACTCACGTAAACTTGTCATCGTAAATGAAACCAAAAAAATAAAGTTTATCATCACCAAAACGGCTGATTTACCGACTTATGTGGAATATGGCGCCGCTGATATCGGAATTATCGGGAAAGATGTATTGCTCGAAGAAGCAAAGCATGTATATGAATTGGTTGATTTGAAATTTGGCTATTGCCGTCTCATGGTGGCTGTGCCGCAGGCGTTAAAACAGGAAAAATTCAGTGATTACGCTCATATGCGAGTAGCGACGAAATATCCCAATATTGCGGAACGCTTTTTTCATAGTATGGGAATTCAGGTGGAAATTATTAAATTAAACGGATCAATCGAGCTGGCGCCGATGGTCGGGCTGGCGGAAATGATTGTTGACATTGTAGAAACCGGCCGTACGTTAAAGGAAAATCAATTGATCGAAGTGGCGCAGATCGAACCGGCAACGGCGCGCTTTATCGCCAACCGGGTCAGCTTTAAGATGAAATTTGACCGCATTAATCAATTGACCAAAGACTTGCAGGAACTGGTCACGAGAGGTGGCGTAAAGTGAAAACTGTATTTGCCGGGGAGCTGAGTAACGCAGAGCTGGAGGCATTGTTAAAAAAGCCTGCCTTTGATACGGTGGAATTAGGTGAAAAAGCCAAGGCGCGGATTGCCGCTGCCTTTGGCGAGGAACTGACTGCCGCTCAGGTGGTGGAACGAATTGTTGGCGATATTCGGGCGAAGGGCGACCAAGCGCTGCTTGCCTATACGGAGAAAATTGACGGAGTCAGGCTGGATGCGCAGGATTTGGAAGTTAAGGCAGCGGAGATTGACGCTGCTTACCGGCAAGTGGATGCCGATGTTCTGGCTTCCCTGCGCAAAGCCATAGAAAATGTTCGCTCGTTCCATGCCGAGCAGTTGCCGAAAACCTGGCTGACTACCCGCGAATATGGTTCGATGCTTGGCCAAAAGTGCATCCCTTTGGAACGGGTTGGGGTGTATGTTCCCGGCGGCACGGCGGCCTATCCTTCTTCGGTGGTTATGAATGCCGTACCGGCGGCAGTGGCCGGAGTCAAAGAAATTATCATGGTTGTGCCGCCTGCCCGGGATGGCAGTGTTAACCCTCTGTATCTGATAGCCGCCCGGGAGGCCGGTGTCACCCGGATTTTTAAAGCCGGCGGAGCACAGGCTATTGCGGCACTGGCTTTTGGTACGGCCACCGTACCCAAGGTGGATAAGATTACCGGTCCGGGCAATATTTTTGTAACCCTGGCGAAGAAAGCCGTTTATGGCTACTGTGATATTGATATGCTGGCCGGCCCCAGCGAAATTCTGATTGTTGCCGATCAGACGGCTGATCCGCAATATATTGCGGCGGATATGCTCAGTCAGGCTGAGCATGATGTACTGGCCTCCAGCATCGTCATTACCGACAGCCGCACACTGGCCGATGCGGTGCGGCAGGCCGTAGAGGCTCAGTTGGAATTGCTGCCGCGCAAGGAAATTGCAGCACTGGCGCTAGAACGAAACGGGTTGATTATTGTGACCGATACGCTCCAGGCAGCGATGGACTTGGCTAATCTATCGGCGCCGGAGCACCTGGAGATCATTACGGCCGAACCTTTTCGCCTGTTGCCTTATGTGAGGCATGCTGGCGCGGTGTTTTTGGGAGCTTATTCACCGGAACCGCTGGGGGATTACTTTGCCGGACCTAACCATGTGTTGCCAACCGGCGGGACAGCCCGTTTCTATTCGGTGCTTAACGTAGAAACCTTTATGAAAAAAACCAGTATTATTTCCTATACACCGGAGGCGCTGGCGGCGGTCAGCGCGGACATTATCCGGCTGGCTGAGGCCGAGGGACTGACTGCCCATGCCCGGGCGATTCAGGTTCGATCATAAGACAGGGGAGCTATTTAGGAGGAATGGACAGATGCAGCGCGCAGCAACCGTATCACGTAAAACACTGGAAACCGATATTACCGTCAGTGTTCAGCTTGACGGTTCGGGTATAACCGATATTGCCACAGGCATTGGCTTTTTCGATCATATGCTGACACTATGGGCTAGGCACGGCTTATTTGATTTGACGGTACGCATGCAGGGAGATTTGTATGTGGACGGACACCATTCGGTAGAAGATGCCGGCATTGTATTAGGGCAGGCTTTACTCAAGGCCCTGGGGGATAGAGCCGGCATCAAGCGTTATGGAACGGTGTTTGTTCCTATGGATGAGGCGTTGGCCATGGTTTCGCTGGATATCAGCGGCAGGCCTTACCTGGTTTTTGAAGGAGAACCGCCGTCGGTTAAAATCGGTGAATTTGACAGCGAACTGCTGGAAGAATTCCTGAGGGCTTTGGCCGTGCATGCCGGTTTAACCTTGCATGTAAGGATTTTGTACGGCAAAAACGCTCATCATATGGTAGAAGCTGTGTTTAAGGCTCTGGGGAGGGCTTTGGATGAGGCAACCCGGAAGGATGAACGGATTGTAGGAGTCATGTCCACCAAAGGGATGCTATAAGAGGAGGCGCGAAGATGATCGCAATCATAGATTACGGAATGGGAAATCTCTTTAGTGTGGAAAAAGCATTCGTTAAGTTGGGCGCCCATGTCACCGTGTCTGGTGATCCCCGGGTTATCGCAGCGGCAGATAAGGTTGTTCTGCCTGGTGTAGGGGCTTTTGGCGACTGTATGCATAATTTGCAGCAGCATGGCATGGTTGAGGTGATTCGTTCCGTGGCTGCCAGCGGCATACCGCTGCTGGGAATCTGCCTGGGCCTTCAGGTATTGTTTCAGGGCAGTGAAGAAAATCCCGGCGTAGCCGGTCTGGGGATTTTTCCGGGTATGGTCCGTAAAATACAGGCTCCGGGCATGAAAATTCCGCAAATGGGCTGGAATAGTCTGGCGTACCGTACGCCGAGCTTTTTATTTTCTGGTCTTGACGAGGTTTCCTATACTTATTTTGTTCATAGTTTCCATGCCGTGCCGGCAGACCCGACGCTGATTACCGCGGTGACTGAATACGGCGGTCCGGTGACTGCTGCCGTGGGGCGTGGCAATGTGCAGGCCGTTCAGTTTCATCCGGAAAAATCCAGTCGTACCGGACTTAGCATATTGCAGAATTTTGTTGCCCACAATGGTTGAATCGGACAGGGTTGTTGATAAAAGGAGAGATGCTTATGCTTATTTTTCCGGCGATTGATATTCGTGGCGGGAAATGTGTACGTTTAACGGAGGGGCGGTTTGACCGGGAGACTGTGTTTGCCGATCAACCGGTTGATATGGCGCTGCGTTGGGTACGCGAAGGAGCGGAATATTTGCACGTAGTCGATTTAGACGGCGCTTTAGAGGGAAAAGCCGTAAATCTGGATCTTGTTGCGGCGATTGTCAAGGCGGTGGATATTCCGGTGCAGTTAGGCGGCGGCATTCGCACGCTTGATTATATGGAGACTCTTTTTGATAAAGGTGTGGCCAGGGTAATTTTGGGTTCCATTGCCGTCCGGCAGCCGGACCTGGTAAAAGAAGCCTGCCGGTTATATAGCGACCGTGTTGTTGTTGGTATTGACGCGCGGGACGGACAGGTAGCTGTAGAAGGCTGGGGTGTTACCGGCGGCATCCAGGCGGAGGAACTGGCGAAGCGAATGGCCGCCGTTGGCGTGGCGCGGATTATTTATACCGATATATCCCGCGACGGCACACTGTCCGGGGTGAATGTGCCGTCGACCTGCTCGCTGGCTAAGGCGGCGGGGATTCCGGTCATTGCTTCCGGCGGCGTAAGCGGCCTGGCGGATATTGCTGCCGTAAAAGAAGCCGAAGCGGCAGGCGTGGAAGGCGTCATTGTCGGCAAGGCTATTTACACAGGCAAGCTGAGCTTGGCGGAAGCGTTAAAAGTCGCGCGGGGAGAGTGAACGCATGTATACAAAGAGAATCATTCCCTGTCTGGATGTGAAGGACGGCCGGGTGGTTAAAGGAACCAATTTTGTGCAATTGCGCGATGCCGGCGACCCGGTGGAACTGGCCGGCATTTATGATAAGGAAATAGCCGATGAATTGGTATTTCTGGACATTACTGCTTCCCACGAGGAACGTAACACCATGGTGCAGGTCGTTGAGAATACGGCGTCGCAGGTATTCATCCCCTTTACTGTGGGTGGCGGCATCAGAACGGTAGAAGACATTCGACGAATGCTGAAGGCCGGCGCCGACAAAGTATCACTCAACACGGCGGCCATTAAAAATCCCGGCTTGATTGAGGAAGGAGCAAAACGTTTCGGCAGCCAGTGCATCGTGCTGGCGGTGGATGCCAGACAGACCGGACCGGATGCCTGGGAAGTATTTATCAACGGCGGGCGTACGCCGACCGGGATTGATGCTTTGGAATGGGTTAAACAGGCAGTCGCACTGGGAGCCGGAGAAATTCTGTTGACCAGCATGGATAAAGACGGAACCAAGGATGGCTATGATATTGCCTTGACCAGAGCGGTGTCGCTGGCCGTTGATGTGCCCGTCATCGCTTCCGGCGGCGCCGGCGAGCTGGAGCATTTTTATGAAGTGCTTACCGCCGGGCGGGCCGATGCCGTGCTGGCTGCTTCCGTTTTTCACTATGGACAGTTTACTGTGCGTCAGGTGAAGGAATATTTGAAATCCAGGGGTGTGGAGGTACGATTATGATCGACATTACGATGATTCGTTTTAATGAGCAGGGACTGGTGCCGGCTATTATTCAGGATGTAGCCACTAATGAGGTTCTGATGCTGGCCTATATGAATCAGGAAGCGCTTGAAAAAACGCTGGCCACCGGTGTCACCTGGTTTTACAGCCGCAGCCGGAACCGTTTGTGGCAAAAGGGGGAAACTTCGGGGCATATTCAAACCGTTAAGGATATTTATTATGACTGCGATGCCGATACCTTGCTGATTAAAGCGGAGCAAACAGGCGCCGCCTGTCATGAGGGAACCTATTCCTGCTTTAGCCGGAAGCTGGGCGGCACGGCAGAGATGAAAGCGCTGGTTGATGCAAGCAAGGTATACGGACAATCGGTTTCCACTGTTTTGCATGAGTTGTACGGGGTTATTATGGACCGGAAAGAAAATCCGAAGGAAGGCTCGTACACCAACTATCTTTTCACTAAAGGGCAGGATAAAATCCTGAAAAAGGTCGGCGAAGAGAGCGCGGAAACCATTATTGCCTCCAAAAATAACAGTAAAGAGGAAATTCTGTACGAGATGGCCGACTTGTGGTACCATTGCCTGGTGCTGCTGGGCTATCACAATATTGGCCCCAGCGAATTATTGGCGGAACTGCAAAAAAGAAGAAAATAACAGACCTTTGGGTGCGGCTTCGACGAAAGCCGCACTTATTTTCTTTTTGACGGATAAGCGTCCCGATGAGAGGAAATTAAGCGCAGCCGTCGAAGATATATAGCTCATGGTGGCTGCGCCGCGATTATTTAGCTGGAAAATGACCTGTTTCCAAACAGCTTATTATCGACGATATTTTTGCAAAATAGGTTGATAATAAGAATGGAGACGGAGGTGGAAGTTTGTATATTATAAAAAAAGCCGTTATTAAGCATAAAAGCGGGCTCCATGCCAGAGTTGCCGCGATGGTTGTGCAAAAATCCTATGAAATAAAGAACAAATATAACGTACCGTTATATTTGCACTGCCCAGGCCGGGAGAAAGTGACTGCCAGCAGTTTGATGCTGATTGTATCGCTGCGGATTAAGGTGGGCGATATTGTTCAAGTATCGGGCGAGGGGGCTTTGGCTGAGGCGGCAGTGAATGAAATGGTCGGTTTTCTGGAGAGCGATTTTCAGATTGCCGATTTTCGCACGTTTACGCAAGTGGACAACCTGATTCATGAAAACACCTTTACGGCAGAACAGGTGTTTAGCTGCATGGCCAATGGTCTGGTGGTTACCGATGAAAACGATATTATCACTATTTTTAACCCGGCGGCTGAAAAAATCATGGGAATTGCCGCGGTGGAGGCAATCGGCAATTCGGTGTGTGAGATCATACCCGGTTCCCGGATGCATATTGTCAATAAAAAGATGGAACCTGAATTGGGCTGTCGCCAATTGATCGGCAATTCCATCATTGTGACCAACCGCAGCCCGATTATCGTCAATGGCCAGTCAAAGGGTGTAGTCGCCATTTTTGAAGATATTTCGGCGATGGAAAAGACGGCGGGAGAGCTGCGGGAAGTCAAACAGTTAAAAGAAAAGCTGCAGTTGGTCCTGGAGTCGGTGCATGACGGTATCTGCGTATTGGACAAAGACGGCTATATTACCTATGTCAACCCGTCTTATTTGCGGATTGTCGGTGAAGCGAGAGAAGATCTTGTCAATCACAGCATTGAAATCATATCGCCCAAGGGGGCCCGCAACAAGGTGCTTAACACCGGGGAACAGGTATTGGGCAGCATTAGTACCAAGCAAAATGGTGTCACTATTGTGGCTAATGTAAATCCTATTGTCGTGGACGGCGAAGTGGACGGTGCTGTTTCGATTGTTAAGGATGTTTCCGAGGTACAGGGGCTGGTGGAAAAATTAAATCGCGTTTCAGCCAGAGCCGAATATTTGGAACAGGAGCTATGGCGTATTAAAAGACCGGCCCGTGCTTTTGCCAAATTTATTGGCCGCAGCGGCAAAGCCCTCGATGCTCTGGCGGTTGCTGCCAAAGCGGCGGAAGGGCTGGCTACGGTGTTGATCCGCGGGGAAAGCGGCACCGGTAAGGAACTCGTGGCGGAGGGCATTCATTGTGCCAGCATCAGGGCCGGAGGACCTTTTATCCGGGTGAATTGTGCGGCTATACCGGCCACTTTGCTGGAAAGCGAACTGTTTGGTCATGAACGGGGCGCTTTCACCGGTGCCATAAAAAAGAAACTTGGGAAGTTTGAACTGGCCCATAAAGGCACTATCTTTTTGGATGAAATCGGTGAAATGGAAAAAAACATGCAGGCCAAGTTGCTGCGTGTCATTCAGGAGAAGGAAATTGGCCGGGTAGGTGGCGAAGATATCTTTAAGGTGGATGTCAGGATTATTGCGGCGACCAACCGGAATTTGGAGGAGATGGTGGCTGCCGGTGAGTTCCGGGAAGATTTATATTACCGCCTGAACGTCATCCCCATTCTTTTGCCGTCACTGCGGGAGCGTAAGGAAGATATTCCTATGTTGATTGAACATTTTATTGATAAAATAAATGGTGAAATCAACAAAGAAATAAAAGGAATTAGACAG
The DNA here is from genome assembly GCF_900141835.1 of Propionispora hippei DSM 15287. Classification (NCBI taxonomy): domain Bacteria; kingdom Bacillati; phylum Bacillota; class Negativicutes; order Selenomonadales; family Sporomusaceae; genus Propionispora; species Propionispora hippei. Next base: position 283,307 of record NZ_FQZD01000005.1, read on the forward strand.
GATGCACTGGAGGTGTTGCTACAGTATCGATGGCCAGGCAACGTACGGGAACTGGAAAATATCATTGAACGAGCCATAACCTTAACCGATGGCAAATACATAGAAAGCCGTGACCTTCCTATCTATTTGCGGGAAAATGTTTCATCAGCCACAACTTTAATCGACCATACCTTTTCCCAGGAAAGCATACTTCCCTGGGAGGAATACGAGAAGCAGATTATTCAAATGGCCTTAAGAAAGTATGGAAGTTACAATGCCGCTGCTAAGGCACTGGGGCTTACTCACAAAACGGTAGCCGCTAAAGCCCAAAAATATGGAATTGAAAAGAATATTCTTTGGGAGAAAAAGGGGTAACCTAGTAAAAAGTATCAACAAAGGAAAAAAGAGTTGATACTTTTTACCAAGAGGGCGGTGCGCTGTCAGCAAAACCTTTGTGAGAACTGGGGTCGTGCGATTGGCATGGTTTTTGCATATGAATATTGAGGTGATGAATTGGGGAAAGTGTAACCAAGGATTCTCCCCGTATGCTTATCGCTAATAATAAATGAAAAGATAAAAGGAGAATGATCATTATGGTACAAGCAAAAATGACAATTAACAACCCTGCAGGACTGCATGCAAGACCAGCTGCACAATTCGTAAAAACTTCCTCCAGCTTCAAAAGCAAAGTAAAAATCGAAGCAAACAGCAAAACTGCCGATGGCAAAAGCATTCTGTCCGTAATGGCTATGGGCGTAACCAAAGGAACTACGATCAATGTATCGGTAGACGGTCCGGATGAAAAAGAATGTCTGGCTGCATTGAAGAAATTGGTTGACAGCAATTTCGGCGAATAATCATCCTTGGAATGCTAAATTAATGTTTGAAAGGCAGGTCTGGTTGTGGCTAAAGTTTTACATGGTAAAGGGGTAGTAACGGGCGTTGCAGTAGGTCAAGTAAAAATATTAACAACGGATTTGACAGCTTATCTTGACAGCTATAATGCAGGTACGCCTGCTGAAGAAATTGAAAAATTAAAAGCTTCCATAGTAATTGCAACAGAGGAAATACAAAAGATTGTTGATAAAGCGCATAAAGCCGGCGAGGAAAACCAAGCCGCTATTATGGAAGCACATATTCAAATATTGAATGATCCTGTGTTTGAAACCAGTATTTTTGACCGGATTGAGAAATCCATGTCAGCGCCGCGGGCGATGCTGGCTGCCGGGGAAGAATACGCATCGATGTTTGAGTCGATGAATAATGAGTACTTTAAAGAACGGGCAGCCGATGTCCGTGACGTCAGCAAGCGGGTTGTCCGGCACATTCTCGGGATTAAAGGCGTAGAGTTCGGTGATGAACCGATTATTTTATGTGCCGCCGAAATCGAACCGTCCGTTATGGCCGACATTCCGATTGAGAAAGTGCAAGGGGTTATTCTAGGCACAGGCAGTACGACTTCTCATGCAGTTATTATCGCTAAGTCCCGCGGCTTGGTTACCGTGGTAGGTTTGGCTGAGTTCCTCGGTGATATCACCGATGGTGAACAGATTATTCTTGACGGCTATTCCGGTGAGGTTATTCTTTCGCCTGAGCAGGAACGCCTGTCCGAATATAAAACCATGTTGGAAGAACAGCAGGAACAACGGCGTCGTGACCTTGAAAATGTTAAGCTTCCGGCAGTTACGACCGATGGTGTCAAAGTACAGTTGGCGGCTAACATTGGCGGTCCGGCTGATATGGATAACGCCTTGAAATTCGGTTGTGAAGGGATCGGCTTGTTTCGTACTGAGTTCCTGTTCATGGGTCGTGAAAACATTCCGACCGAAGAAGAACAATTTAACGCATACAAGCAAGTTGCTGAAAAATGCGGCGAACACATTTGCGTTATTCGCACCATGGATATCGGTGGCGACAAACCGTTGCCCTATCTTCAGGTAGAAGAGGAAGAAAATCCGTTCCTGGGCTACCGGGCATTGCGTATCAGTCTGCAGCGTCCTGATGTGTTTATTCCGCAGCTAAAAGCTTTATTGCGGGCTGCCATATATGGTCAGATTGCCATTATGTTACCGATGGTTATCGGTATCGGTGAAATTCGCAAGGCCAAAGCGTTTCTTGAACAAGCCAAGGAAGAGCTGAGAAAAGAAGGCAAAGAGTTTGCCGACAACGTGCCGGTGGGCATTATGATTGAAACTCCCGCAGCGGCTGTTACAGCCGATTTGCTGGCTAAGGAATGCGACTTCTTCAGTATTGGTACCAATGATTTGGTTCAATATACCCTGGCTGTTGACCGTGGCAATGTGCAGGTAAGTCCGCTGTATAATCAATTCCATCCGGCAGTATTAAAACTGATTGCCAACACCATTAAGGCTGCCCATGATCATGGCATTTGGGCCGGCATGTGCGGCGAAATGGCTGGTGACCCGCTGGCAACCGCTTTATTGGTAGCTATGGGCATGGATGAATTGAGCATGAGCGCTCCGGCTATACCACGTGTTAAAGAAATCGTCCGGAAGCTTTCGTCGGAACAGTGCAAACAAACTCTTGACGAAGTTTTGGCGATGAACGATGCTGATGAAGTAAGAGATTATCTTAGAAAGAAATTCACGGTAAAACATAAATAATTATCTATGCAAACAGAGAAGTCATTGCATTTGCAATGACTTCTTTTCTTTTGCGTAAGCGAATACCACATGCTATGCATGTGGTTCCAAAAAGCTTATAGCTATACGTCGAAAAAAACAGCCTCTTTTGTTAGAATAAATGCAGATTTGCCGACCGCATAACTCTAAACAAAGGAGGCGCATCCAATGGATGATACTAAGAGTTTAGCACATAGTAAATGGCGGTGCAAATATCAGTATTTGCACCAAAATATCGTAGACAGGTGATATATGGAAAAATAAAAGCGGATATAGGAGTGATCCTAAGGAAGCTGTGTGAGTACAAAGGTGTGGAAATTTTAGAAGCTAAC